>NZ_JANKBY010000110.1:0-10651 GCF_024621905.1 Terrisporobacter muris | reverse complement strand
TAACAAAAACTGTTGATAAATTAAAATTATAGGTCTATAATATAATCAAGATACAAAAAGAATTAGCTAAAAACAAATGGGGGGAATAATAAATGGCAAATATATTTTTAACACCTAACAAAATTATTACGGGAGAAAATGCTTTAGAATTATCATCATGTCATATTAAGACCTTAGGAAAAAAAGCCTTAATTGTAACTGATAATATGATGATTAAATTAGGAAATTTAGAAAAAGTTACTAAAGTATTAGAAACGATAAATATAGAGTATGTTATTTATAGTGAAGTAAACAGTGAACCTACCAACATTATGGTAGAAGAAGGGAAAAAAATTTATAAAGATAACGATTGTGACTTCTTAATAGCATTAGGAGGCGGATCTCCGATAGATACTATGAAAGCTATAGGAGCAGTGTTAACTAACGAGGGAGATATAAGTAGCTACATAGGTAAATTAATTGAAAATCCATTACCAAATATGGTGGCAATACCAACAACAGCAGGTACAGGATCAGAAGCTACTCAATTTACAATTATATCTGATGTAGAAAAAAGTATAAAAATGCTTATAAGTGGTCCAGTTCTTATGCCAAACTTAGCCGTTATAGATCCAGTTTTCACAATGACAGCACCACCTGCAGTGACAGCTGCAACAGGTATAGATGCATTAACACATGCAATAGAAGCTTATACATCAAGAAAAGCTCAACCAATGTCAGACTCATTTGCAATTTCAGCAGTAAAAAGAATCTTCAATAACTTAAAAACAGTATATGTAGAAGGTGACAATGTTCAGGCAAGAGCTGAGATGGCGATTGGATCATTAGAAGCAGGAATAGCATTTAACAATGCATCTGTAACAATAGTTCATGGAATGAGTAGACCAATCGGAGCACTTTTCCATGTACCACACGGATTATCAAATGCAATGTTATTAGAAAAATGTTTAGAATTTGCAAAAGATGGATGTGAGGAAAAATTAGCAGATTTAGCTAAGGCAATTGGTATAGAAAATTTAGGTGTAAAAGAAAGTGCAGAGGCTTTCATAGAAGAAGTAACTAAATTATGTAAAGAACTTAAAATAATGACATTGGAAGAATTTGGAGTAGAAAAGGAAGAATTTTATTCAGTATTAGATAAAATGGCTGAAGATGCATTAATAAGTAAAAGTCCTTTAAATACAATGAGAATACCAACAAAAGAAGAGATAATAGAAATTTATAAATCTTTATGGGAGTAGGTGAAAAAATGGCTTTAGCAAATATGATTGATATATTGAAGAAAGCAGATGAAGGAAATTATGCAGTAGGAGCTTTTAATGTAGCCAACATGGAAATGATTATGGGGGCAATAAAAGCAGCAGAAGATCTTAGCTCACCTATCATAATACAAGTAGCAGAAGGAAGATTAGAATATTCACCACTAGATTTAATCGGACCGATGATGATAGCAGCAGCAAAAAAAGCAAAAGTAGATGTGGTAGTTAATTTAGATCATGGATCAAAAATGGAAAATATCAAAAAAGCATTAGAATTAGGTTTTACATCAGTAATGATAGATGGTTCTAAACTTCCTTTAGAAAAAAATATAGAACTAACAAAAAATGTAATAGAAGAAGCTAATAAATATGGTGTTCCTGTGGAAGCTGAAGTTGGAAGAGTAGGTGGAAGTGAAGATAGTAGCAAAGCTGTAAGTATTTTATACACAGATATAGAAGATGCTAAGAAGTTTGTAAAAGAAACTAATGTTAGTACTTTAGCAGTTGCAATAGGTAATGCACATGGTATTTATCAGGGAGAACCTAATTTAAATTTTGAAGTTTTAGAAAATATCAATGAAGAAATAGAAATACCATTAGTACTTCATGGGGGAAGTGGAATAACAGAAGAAGACTTTAGAAAGTGTGCTAGAACTGGAATAAGAAAGATAAATATTGCTACATCAACTTTCAACTCAGTAAATAATGAAGCTAAGAATTTATATAAAGAAGATATAGATACTAATTATTTTAAATTAAACTCAGCTCAAATAAAGGGAGCTTATGATAATGTATATAAATATATAAAAATATTTGGTAGTGAAAATAAAGCTTAGGGGGGAAATGATAATGAAATATATTGAATTTCAAGAAAATAGAGAGATAGATATTATACCAATAGGAAGAGTTGCCATAGACTTTAATCCAGTAGATGTACATAGAACATTAGCAGAAAGTACAACATTTAAAAAGTACGTAGGTGGTTCTCCTGCTAATATAGCAGTTGGATTAGCAAGATTAGGTAAAAAAGTTGGATTTATAGGTAAAGTATCAGATGATAGATTCGGAGATTATGTAACTGATTACTTTAAAAATGAAGGAATAGATGTATCTAATATATCTAGATGTAAAAATGGTGAGTCTTTAGGGTTAACGTTTACAGAGATATTAAGCCCAACAGAAAGTTCAATATTAATGTATAGAAATGGTGTAGCAGACTTAATGCTAGACGTAGATGATATAGATGAAGAATATATAAAGAAAGCTAAAGCAATAGTAGTATCAGGAACAGCTCTTTGTCAAAGTCCTTCTAGAGAAGCAGTACTTAAAGCAGTGGAACTAGCTAAAAAGAATAAAACTATAGTTATATTTGATATAGATTATAGAAGTTATAATTGGAAGAATAATGATGAAATAGCTATTTATTATTCTACAGTGGCTAAAGATAGTGATATAATAATTGGGTCTAGAGAAGAGTTTGATTTAACTGAAGGTCTTATGACACCATATAGTACAGATTCAGAAACAGCAAAAAGATGGTTAGATTATGGGAATAAAATAGTAGTAATAAAACATGGAAAAGAAGGATCAACAGCTTATACACAAGATGGAAAATCTTATAAGATAAAACCTTTTCCAGTTAAACTTTTAAAATCTTTTGGTGGTGGAGATGCCTACGCATCAGCATTCTTATATGCTTTATTAGAAGGTTGGGAAATGATAGATTCGTTAGAATTTGGTAGTGCATCAGCTGCCATGTTAGTTGCAAGCCATAGCTGTTCTCAAGACATGCCAAGTGCAGAAGCGGTAAAGGAATTTATAAAAGAAAAGAAGGAACAATTCGGAGAAATGGTAGCAAGAGCATAAGGGGGGGAATTATGTTAGAAAGAATAGGAGAATTAAAACAAGGAAGAAATATTTTAACTGAAATAGATGGAAAACATAGCAACATGCTTATGGATATATCTATAGAAAAAATGACTGAAGGTGATTGCTTAAAATTTTTACACAGTGAAAAAGAAATGGCAATACTTTTAATAGATGGTGAAGTAACATTTAAATATGAAAATGAAGAAAAAACTTTCAAAAGAAGTTCAGTATTCGATGAAGAGCCAACTTGTTTACATGTATGTAAGGGAGTAGAAGTAGAAGTTGAAGCCAATAGTGATGTTGAATTATTAGTACAATTAACTAATAATGAAAATACTTTTGAAACTAAACTTTATACACAAGAAGATACAAGAACAGATATATTTGGTGAAGGTGTTTGGAATGATACAGCAAGAAGAGCTGTAAGAACAGTATTTGATTACAATAATGCGCCTTATTCAAATATGGTTATGGGAGAAGTAATAACTTACCCAGGAAAATGGTCAAGTTATATACCTCATCATCATGAGCAACCAGAAGTTTACTATTATAAATTTAATAAGCCACAAGGATTTGGATTCTCGTTAATAGGAGAAGATGCTTATAAAATAGTAGATAATAGTTTTTCTGCTATACCAGGAGGACTTGTGCATCCTCAAACATCAGCTCCAGGATATGCAATGTACTATTGCTGGATGATAAGACATTTTGATAATAATCCATGGACTGAAAGAGTTGACTTAGATGAGCATAAATGGTTGCTTGAAAAAGGTATAAAAATATGGCCTGAAAAATAGGGGGATAAATATATGAAAACTTTAAGAATGACAACAGCGCAAGCTTTAGTCAAATTTTTAGATAACCAATATATTAGCTTTGATAGAGTGGAATCAAAGTTTGTAGAAGGTATATTTACCATATTTGGACATGGTAATGTGGTTGGACTTGGACAAGCTTTAGATGAAAATCCAGGAGAATTAAAAGTTCATCACAGTCGAAATGAGCAAGGAATGGCTCTAGCAGCTATGGGATTTGCTAAACAAAATAATAGAAAGAAAATATATGCTGCAACATCATCAGTAGGACCAGGAGCAGCAAATATGGTAACAGCAGCGGCTTGTGCAACTGCTAATAATATACCTCTTTTATTATTACCAGGAGATGTATTTGCAACAAGACAACCAGATCCAGTTTTACAACAAATAGAACAACCTCACAATTTATCAATAAGTACTAATGATGCTTTTAAACCAGTTTGCAAATACTGGGATAGAGTAAGTAGACCTGAACAATTAATGAGTGCAATGTTAAATGCCATGAGAGTACTTACAGATATGGGGAATACAGGTGCTGTATGTGTAGCATTACCACAAGATGTACAAGGAGAAGTTCACGATTTTCCAGAAAGTTTCTTCAAAAAGAGAGTACATAAAATGGTAAGACAATTACCAAGTGTGGAAGAATTAGAAGAAGCTATAAGCCTTATAAAAAGAAAAGAAAAACCGCTTATAATATGTGGTGGTGGTGTTAAATATTCTGATGCAGGAAAAGCTTTGCTAGACTTTGCTAATAAATATAATATACCATTTGCAGAAACTCAAGCTGGTAAAAGTGCAATAAAAGCAAGTGAAGAGTTAAACTTAGGTGGAGTAGGAGTTACAGGAAACTTAGCTGCTAATATTATAGCTAAAGATTGTGATTTAGTTATAGGAGTAGGAACAAGATTTACAGATTTCACTACTGGATCAAAATCTTTATTTAAAAATGAAAACATTGACTTCTTAACTATAAATACATCAAGATTTGATGCAAGTAAGTTAGATGCAGTAAGCTTAGTTGGTGATGCAAAAGTAACTTTAGAATACTTAAATGAAAAATTAGAATACTATACAACTCAATATTCTGATGAAGTAAAACATGCTAAGAAAGCATGGGCAGATGAGTTAGATAGATTATTAAATATAGAATATAAAGAAGGATTTATTCCAGAAGTAACAGATAGAACTGAAACTACAGTAGAAGACTTTATAAAAGTTCATGGAAGTACATTAACTCAAACAAGAGCAATTGGAGTAATTAATGAAGCTCTAAAAGAAAATTCTATAGTGGTAGGAGCTGCAGGTAGTTTACCAGGAGACTTACAAAGAATATGGGAAACAGATGAAAAAGATGCTTATCATATGGAATATGGATACTCTTGTATGGGATATGAAATAGCTGCAACTCTTGGAGCAAAATTAGCTTCTCCAGATAAAGAAGTTTATGCAATGGTGGGAGATGGAAGTTTCCAAATGCTTCATTCAGAGCTTGTAACAGCTCTTCAAGAAAAGCAAAAAATAAACTTATTATTATTTGATAACTGTGGATTTGGATGCATAAACAATCTTCAAATGGGTAATGGGATAGGAAGTTTATGTACTGAATTTAGATATAGAAATAAAGAAACAAATAAATTAGATGGTGACTTTATATCAATAGACTTTGCTAAAGTTGCAAGTGGATATGGTGTTAAGACTTACACTGTTAAAACAGTAGAAGAGTTAAAAGCAGCATTGGAAGATGCTAAAAAACAAACTATATGTACATTAATAGATATTAAAGTTCTTCCAAAAACTATGACTCATGGATATGATGCTTGGTGGCATGTGGGAGTAGCTGGAGTATCAGAAAAAGAAAGTGTAAGAAAAGCATTTGAAGAAAAAGAAGCAAATTTACAATTAGCAAGACAATATTAAGATATATTATAAACTTAAAACTAGATAAAAATGGTGAATATTAAAAATAATAAACATAGGGGGAAATAAAATGATAAATATAGGTATAATCGGAGCAGGAAGAATAGGAAAAGTTCATGGAGAAAGTATATCAAAGTATGTTAAAGGTGCTAGAGTAAAATCTATATACAATTTTATATTAGATGATGAAACAGTAGCTTGGGCAAAAGAAATGGGAATAGATGAAGTATATGATGATTACAACAAAATTTTAAATGATGAAGAAATAGATGCAGTTTTAATATGTACATCTACAGATACTCATTCCCCAATATCTATAGAAGCAATAAGAGCAGGAAAGCACGTATTCTGTGAAAAGCCAATTGATCATGATATTCAAAAAATAAAAAATGTAATGGAAGAACTTGAAAAATCAAATGTTAAATATCAAGTTGGATTTAATAGAAGATTTGACCACAACTTTATGGCAGCTAAAGAAGCAGTAGAATCTGGAAAAATTGGAGATATGAATATAATAAAAATAACTTCAAGAGATCCAGAGGCTCCTCCAGTAAGCTATGTAAAAGTATCAGGAGGAATGTTCCTAGATATGACTATACATGATTTCGATATGGTAAGATTCTTATCAGGTAGTGAAGTTGAAGAAGTATATGCAATGGGTGCAGTACTTGTAAATGAAGAAATAGGAAAAGCAGGGGATATAGATACAGCTATAATAACTATGAAACTTGCTAACGGAGCATTAGCTGTAATAGATAACTCTAGAGAAGCTTGTTATGGATATGACCAAAGAGCTGAAGTATTTGGATCTAAAGGTTGTATACAAATAGGAAATGATGCTAATTCAACAGCAGTATTAAGTAATAAGGATGGAGTAACAGGTGAAAAACCACTTTATTTCTTCTTACAAAGATATATGATGGCATATGCAAACGAAATAAGCCAATTTGTAGAGGCTATAGTAAATGATACAGAAGTTCCAGTAAGTGTAGTAGATGGATTAAATCCAGTATTAATAGGACTTGCTGCACAAAAATCTTTAAGAGAACAAAGACCTGTTAAAATAAGTGAAATAGAAGTCCAGAATTAGAAGCAACTTTAGTTTAATAAATAGAATCAAATTATTTAAATCATTTATAAAAATTGGGGGGAAACTGAAATGTTTAATAAAGATAGAGTTAAATTAGGAATAGCACCAATAGCTTGGACAAATGACGACATGCCGGATTTAGGAAAAGAAAATACTTTTGAGCAGTGTATAAGTGAAATGGCACTTGCTGGATTTACAGGAAGTGAAGTAGGTAATAAATATCCAAGAGATACAAAAGTTTTAAGAAAAGCTTTAGAACTTAGAAATATGCAAATAGCAAGTGCTTGGTTTAGTTCATTCTTAACAACTAAGCCCTATGAAGAAACTGCAAAAGAATTTATAGAACATAGAGATTTCTTACATGAAATGGGTGCTAAAGTTGTAGTTGTATCTGAACAAGGTCACAGTATACAAGGACAAATGGAAACACCAGTGTTTGATGGAAAATATATCATGAATGAAGATGAATGGAAAATGTTAGCTGAGGGATTAAATAAACTAGGTGCTTTAGCAGCGGAAAAAGATATGAAATTAGTATATCATCACCATATGGGTACTGTTGTTCAAACAACTGAAGAAATAGATAAGTTAATGGAAATGACGGATGAAAACTTAGTTTACTTATTATTTGATAGTGGTCACTTAGTATATTCAGGTGAAAATGCTTTAGAAGTATTAACTAAATACGTAAATAGAGTTAAACATGTTCATTTAAAAGATATAAGATGTGATGTAGTAAAACAAGTTAAAGAAGAAAAGTTAAGTTTCTTAAAAGGGGTTAGACTTGGAGCATTTACAGTGCCAGGAGATGGATGTATAAATTTTGAACCTTTATTTAAAGTATTAGCAGAAAATAATTATGAGGGTTGGTTATTAGTAGAAGCTGAGCAAGATCCAGCAATAGCAAATCCATTTGAATATGCATTAAAAGCTAGAAAATATATAGCAGAAAAAACAATGTTATAAAATAGTGCAGTATGAATTAAACTGAAATTCTAAATTAATTAGTAGTAGATGTACTAAGGTATAAAATCTTAGTACATCTACTGTATAAGAAATATTAGAATAGTTAAATAGAGATAGAATCTAATTAAAAATTGAGAGGATAGATTGAAATGGAAAAAACAGTTCATGATAATAGTCTTGTTAAGAATGATCAGTTTCTAAAAGTTCCCTTTGCAACTAAAGTTGCATATGGATGTGGGGATGTAGCATGTAATATAAGTTTTGGTGTAGTTGGAACATATCTTACATTATTTTATACAGATTATATAGGAATACCAGCAGCAACAATAGGTTTAGTAATGCTTATATCAAGAATATTTGATGGTGTATCAGATGTAGTTATGGGATATTTAGTGTCTCATACAAAATCTAAATACGGTCAATCAAGACCGTGGATTCTTTGGACAGCCATACCTTATACAATTTCTATAATACTATTATTTATGGTGCCGCAAACATCACCAACCCTACAGTTTATTTATATTTTTGTAACTTATAACTTTAGTACTACAATAATGTATACAGCTGTAAACCTTCCTTATGGAAGTCTTTCAGCAATGCTTACACGTGATCAAAGTGAAAGAGATATGGTATCTGTATTTCGTATGGCAATGTCACCATTTGGTCGTATAGCTATAGCTATGTTTACTATGCCAGTAGTAAAGTTTTTAGGTAATGACCAAAGAGCGTGGGTTATATCAATTTCAATATGGGCTTTTGTAGGATTATTACTTCTTTTATTCTGTTTTGCTAAATGTGAAGAAAAGGTTTGCATAGAAAGAAAAACTCCTGAAAAGAAAGAAAAAGGAAATGCAAAAGCAACTTTAAAAGCACTTTTTACAAATCAATATTTCTGGGCAGTAGGAATATTATGGATGCTTCAAAATGCAACAGTTGGAATTACAGGAATGATACTTCCATACTATTGTAAATATATATTCCAAAATGAAACTTGGATGTATAGCGTTCTTTACTTCTCAGAGTTTATAACAGTTATAGTAGGTGTAATGTTATGTCCTATACTTATAAAGCGTATAGGAAAAAGAAATACAGTTCTTATAGGGGCATTTATAGCATTGGCAGCACAATGTATATTTATAATTAATCCATATAGTTTTGAACTTACTCTTGGAATATCAATATTAAGAGGACTTGGAGCAGCGCCACTTAATGCTTGTGTATTTGGTATGCTTAACGACGTTGTTGAGTTTGGTCATTGGAAATCAGGTTTACGCCAAGAAGCATATATATTCTCAGCAGGATCTGTTGGAAGTAAAATAGGACCTGGTATAACAACTGCAATAGTAACAGGTATCATGACAATGAGTGGTTATATAAGTTCTACGAGTGGTGTAGCAATACAACCACAATCAGCATTAGATGCAATTGTTAACCTTTATGCATATGGACCATTATTGGTTTGGATAATAGTAGCAGTAGTTACACTAATGTACAAACTTGATAAAATATATCCTAAGATTATGGTAGAACTTGCTGAACGTGAAGCAAAAGGTGAATGCTAATAACGAATAATATTTTTTATATATTTTTAGATATGTCTATATATGATATAGATTTATACGGATAATATCTGAATTATGAAGTAGATAAAGTATTATGTAGAGAATAAAGTCAATAATATTCAGAATTTACTGAATTTAATGGCGTGTAAATAGGAGATATAGGGGTTTAGTAACAGTAGAAGGCGTCGTATTATCTACAATATTAAGATATTATTACAAGTAGTTTTTGAGACTGATAAATTAATTGATATTAAGTGTTTAGAGATCGTTAACACTTAATTAAAAAAACTATCTACTTATTGATTTTTAATAATTAAAGTAGGTAGTTTTTTAAATTATTTAAAAAAGGAGATTATTAGAATATGAAAAAGGTAGATATAGAAAATATTTCGAACATAGCTTCAGATAAAGTGCAATTAACAAAGTCTAATCCAGCCAAATTTATAATGAGGTCTGTAGTAGCAGGACTTTATTTAGTGGTAGCTATAATATTATCTTATACAGTAGGAGCAGTGTTATACAAAACATATCCAGAGTTAGCGAAGATACTTGTGGCATCTACTTTTTCACTAGCACTGGGTTTAATTGTATTTTTAGGTGGTGAACTTTTTACTGGTAGTAACTTTGTCATGGCTATAGGTTATTTAAATAAAAGATGTAAGATAAAAGATGTAATGAAAGTATGGATACTATGCTATATAGGAAATGCTATAGGAAATATTTTTTTAGCTTTTTTATTTGTAAAAAGTGGTGCATCTATTGATATAATTCAGAATTATCTCGCTAGTTTTGTTCATACAAAATTACAATTACCAATTATAGAATTAGTAATAAGAGGAATTTTATGTAATTTTATGGTATGTATAGCTGTACTAGCTACTATAAAAATGAAATCAGAATCTGGAAAGCTAACAATTATGTTTTGGTGTGTATTTGTATTTGTAATAGCAGGTTTTGAACATAGCATAGCTAATATGGGGATATTTTCAATTTCTTATTTGTTGTTAGATAATATATCAATAGTATTAATACTCAGAAATCTATTTTTTGTAACGTTAGGAAATATAGTAGGTGGAGCAGTTTTATTAGCGCTTCCTATTAAGTTTATGACTATAGAAGATGAGGACTTATGCAAGAATGAAAAAAAATTAAAAAGAGTTTTATAAATAG
>NZ_JANKBY010000010.1:0-29925 GCF_024621905.1 Terrisporobacter muris | reverse complement strand
ATATGTAAACAGAATTATAATGGATTATGGAGGTGAAAAACAATATGAGAACAAATAGAATTTCAGATATAGAAGAGTATATTATACAACATAAAAATGTTTCTCTTGATAAACTTTGTGAGGTTTTTGAAGTATCTAAAAATACAATTAGAAGAGATATCAACGAATTAACAAATAAAGGTACTATTAAAAAAGTATATGGTGGTGTTGCTCTTAATGAAGCTCCAACATTAATCCCTTTTAACGAAAGAAGTATTAAAAATATTACCTCTAAATCTAAAATAGGAGAGCAATGTGCTAATTACATAAACGATGGAGATGTTATTTTTATGGATTCTGGTACTACTACTCTTTCTGTTATTGATTATTTAAAAGATAAGCAAAACATAACAATAATAACAAATAATTTAGAAATAGTAGTAAAGTCATTAGATTATTCTAACTTAAATATAATATGTCTTCCTGGGAATTTAATTAGAAAAACAAATTCCCTTGTAAGTGTAGATACAACAACTATTTTAAGGAAATATAATATAACTAAGTCCTTCATGGCTTCTACTGGTATCTCTATAGAATGCGGTATTACAAATTCTCATCCTTTAGAGTCAGAGATTAAAAAACTAGCTATGGAAAAGAGTCTATCTACATACTTATTAGTAGACTCATCTAAGTTTGACCACTCTTCCTTAGTTACTTATGGGAAATTGGAAGATATTGATTATTTAATTACAGATAAAAATCCACCTAAGAAATATGCAAACTTTTGCTACTCAAATGATATATCATTAGTTATATGTGATGAGTAAAATAACTAATTGCATACAGTTAATAAGATTATTAGCTATATCCTATAACCAAAATTAAAAGGTGTAATACATAAATATGTATTACACCTTTTTTGAAATTTCTACTCTTACATAGTACCGTCCCATGTAGATACTTTAGTATTTTTCATTTCTTGTTCATCAAACCATCTAGTTGTTACACATTTGCTTTCTGTAAAGAATCTAACTGCATCTTTTCCTAAACAGTGTAAATCACCAAAGAATGAATCTTTATGTCCAGAGAATGGAAATACTCCAACAGGAACAGGTATACCAACGTTTACCCCTACCATTCCTCCATGAGTTCTCTTTGAAAATTCTCTTGCATAGTATCCACTTTGAGTATATATTATAGATCCATTTGCAAATGGATTATTATTCATTAATTCTAAACCATGTTCAAAACTCTTAACTCTTTTTATACAAAGTACTGGTCCAAATATTTCATTACTTCCCACAGACATATCTTCTGTTACATTATCAAATATAGTTGGTCCTATGTAGAATCCATTTTCAAAACCTTCTACCTTAACATCTCTTCCATCTAATATTAAATCTGCACCTTCTTCTATACCTTTTTCTATCCAGTTTAATACATTCGCCTTATGTTTTGCATCAACAACTGGACCTAAGGTACTGTCTTTATGATAAGCTGGTCCTACTTTTATATCCTTAGCAAGTCTTACTATAGCTTCTACTAATTCATCTGCTACTTCTTCTTCGACAGCAACTACTGGAAGTGCCATACATCTCTCCCCTGCACAACCAAATGCAGCATTTATAATACCTGCAGCAGATCTTTCTATGGCTGCATCTTTAAGTACTAGTGCATGGTTTTTAGCTTGGCATAAAGCTTGAACTCTTTTTCCATGAGCTGCAGCAGTTGAGTATATATGCTTCCCAACGTTAGTAGTTCCTACAAAAGTTATCCCTTTTACATCTTTGTGAGTTAAGAATATTTCTGCTTCATTTCTTGTACAAGTAACTACATTTATAACACCATCTGGTACTCCAGCTTCTTTGTATAATTCAACCATTCTAAGAGCTGTTCTAGGTGTAGAACTTGAAACCTTAAGTACTATTGTATTACCGGCTGCTATACAAGATGGTGCCATCCATCCCATAGGTATCATAGCTGGGAAGTTAAAAGGAACTATACCTGCAAATACACCTATTGATTCTCTATACAAAACTGTATCAACACCATTAGATATATTCATTAATGAGTCACCCATCATTTGAGTAGGAATTTGACAAGCAAGTTCAGTACCTTCTTTTGCTTTTAATACATCACCTTTTGCCTCATCTAAAACTTTACCATGTTCTCTAGCAACTAATTCAGTTAATTCATCTAAATTTTCTTCTATTAATTGGCGAACCTTGTATAATACTTGTGAACGCTTCATAACTGGTGTAGATGACCAAACTGGGAAAGCAGCTTTTGCAGCTTGTATAGCTTCTTCTACTTCTAATTCTGTACAACATGGTACTAATCCCTCAACCTTTCCCGTACTCGGGTCATATACTTCTGTATACTTTTCCGTACTAGATTCTTTATATTCTCCATTTACATAGTACATAAACTTTCTTATCTTTACATCTTCCTTTTCCATCAAACTTCCCCCCTATTATATTTTCACAAACAAAATAACGTGTTATATATTTATGATATATTGGTTATATTTTGATTATATTGTATTACATCCTGGTAATATTTTCAATATATTACTTCACTTAAAATTAGTTTATTTTTTAACAATATTTATTTGCATAAAAATAAATCCCAGTCTCAAAAGAGCTCGGGATTTTATTTTATAATTTAAAAATCATGCTATTTTTATCATCTTCTTAATTACCTATTTTTCTAAACTTATTATATCTATTTTTTAACAAATATTCATAGTTCAAATTTTTCAATTTTTCTAAATCTGTTTGTATATACTTTTTTATATTATCAACAGCTTGAACTGGATTTGTATGAGCTCCGTTCTCTGGTTCCATTATAATATCATCTATTATCCCAAAATCCTTTAAATCTTGAGAAGTTATCTTCATTGCTGAAGCTGCCTTTTTAGCTTTACTCATATCTTTCCATAGTATAGATGCAAATCCTTCTGGAGATAAAATTGAATAAATGGAATTTTCCATCATGTATATTTTATCTCCTAATGCAAGGGCCAAAGCGCCTCCACTACCACCTTCTCCTATTATTATTGATATTATCGGAGTCTTCAATCTGCTCATTTCTAATAAGTTTTGAGCAATAGCATGACCTTGACCTCTCTCTTCCGCTCCTATACCACAAAAAGCACCTGGAGTATCAACAAAACAAATAACAGGTCTTTTAAACTTTTCTGCTTGCTTCATTAACCTCAATGCTTTTTTGTAACCTTCTGGATGAACCATTCCAAAGTTCATATCTATATTTTCTTTTGTATTTTTACCTTTATTTATACCAATAATTGTAACATTTATATTATTTATACTACCAATTCCACCAATTATAGCTCTATCATCTCTAAAAGATCTATCACCATGGAGTTCAATAAAATCATCAAATATATTTTCTATATAAAACTTAGCATTCGGTCTATCTTTGTGTCTTGCTAGATTTACCTTATCCCATATTATATCTTCATTATTTTGCATTTTCACTCACCCCATGTAATCTTAAAACTTTATTTAAGTAGTTTTTTAAATCTCTTCTTTTTACAATAGAATCTATAAATCCCTTTTCCAATGCAAATTCTGCACTTTGGAAATCCTCTGGTAACTTCTCATTTATTGTATTTTCTATTACTCTTCTTCCTGCAAATCCAATAACTGCATTTGGCTCACTTATGATTATATCTCCTTCCATGGCAAAACTAGCTGTAATCCCTCCTGTTGTTGGATGAGTTATGACACTAATATATAGTAGTCCTGCATTGTCATGTCTAGATATGGCAAGAGAAGTTTTAGCCATTTGCATAAGAGAGAAAATTCCTTCTTGCATTCTAGCTCCTCCTGATGCTGTAAAAATAATAAGAGGAAGTTTATTTTCTGTGGCATACTCCACAATTCGTGTTATCTTTTCCCCAACAGCACATCCCATACTTCCCATCATAAAATTACTATCCATAATTGCAGTTGCCACTTTTAGAGATTTTATTTCTCCAGTTCCAGCTATGACAGCTTCTTCTAAACCTGACTTTACTTGGTTTAATTCTAATTTATCTTCATATCCTTCAAAATTTAGTGGATTCCCTGTTTTTACATCATCAAACATCTCCACAAAGCTATTTTCATCAAATATTTGCTCTATTCTTTTTTTAGCTGAAATATTAAAATGATGTCCACAACCTATACAAACTTTATGATTTCTTTCCAAGTCTTCTTTATAAAGTATGTTCTTACACTTTGGGCAATTAATCCATTTTCCATTAGGTATATTAGGAAGATGTGAATCATCATTTAGAGTTCTAGAACTTACCATTACATATTCTCTTTTTCTAAATAAATTTTTAAGCATTATTATTCACCAACTTATTCTCTATAAAAGAAGTATTATAATTTCCATTTATAAAATCCTCATGTTCAAGTATTTCATATTGAAAATCTATATTTGTTGTAACTCCACCTATAGCAAATTCATCTAAAGCTCTTTTCATTTTTATTATGGCATTTTCTCTGTCATCTCCAAATGTAATTAGCTTGCCTATCATTGAGTCATAATATGGTGGAATTTCATAACCACAATAAATAGCACTGTCTACTCTAACTCCCAATCCTGATGGAGTATATAATTCTGTCACTACTCCTGGACATGGTCTAAAATTATTCTTCGGATCTTCTGCATTTATTCTACACTCTATAGCATGACCAGATATTTTTATATCTTCTTGATTAATTTCCATTTCCATATTTGAAGCTATTTTTAGCTGTTCTTTTACTATATCTATATTAGTAACCATTTCTGTAATGGGATGTTCAACTTGAATTCTTGTATTCATTTCCATAAAATAAAACTCTCCATTGTTATCCACTAAGAATTCTATTGTTCCTGCGTTTTTATAATCAACAGCCTCTGCTGCTTTAACTGCAACTTTTCCCATCTTTTCTCTTAAATTATCATTTAAAAAAACAGATGGAGCTTCTTCTAAAACCTTTTGGTTATTTCTTTGCAGTGAACATTCTCTTTCACCTAGATGAACTACTTTACCATGTTCATCAGCTAAGATTTGAAATTCTATATGTCTTGGATTTTCTATAAATTTTTCAATATAAACCTTATCTTCACCAAAACAAGCTTTTGCTTCAAGTTTGGCAGCTTCAAAATTATGTTTAAATTCATTAATGTCTCTTACTATTCTTATTCCTTTACCACCACCACCGGCAGCGGCTTTTATCATTAGTGGAAATCCTATATCCTTAGCTAAATCAAGAGCATGATCATAGGAAAGTATTTCTCCTTCATATCCTGGTACTACAGGAACATTTGCTTTTTTCATTATTTCTCTAGCTCTTGCTTTATCTCCCATTAGCTCAATAGTTTCATAATCTGGACCAATAAATTTTATATTGCATTCTTTACACATTTTTGCGAACTTTGGATTTTCCGATAAAAATCCAAAACCGGGATGTATACCTTCACACCCCGTCAAAACACATGCACTCAAAATATTTGCCATATTTAAATAACTATCTTTACTAAGGGGACCTCCCACACAAACAGCTTCATCTGCCATTTGTGTGTGAAGAGCATCTTTATCCTTCTCAGAATAAATTGCCACAGTACTTATATTAAGCTCTCTACAAGCTCTAATTATTCTTACCGCAATTTCTCCTCTATTAGCTATAAGAATTTTCTTTAACATAATATCACCTACCCAATAGCAAACATTATTTCGCCTTCACAAACTAAACTTCCATCTACAGTAGCTTTACCTTTTCCAATGCCAATACTTCCTCTTAGTTTTACTATCTCTATTTCTAGCTCAAGCTTATCTCCAGGTGTTACTTGCTTTTTCCATCTTACTTTATCTGCTCCAACTAAAAATCCTATTTTTCCTTTAAAGTCTTCCATGGAAAGTATACATATTGCTCCCATCTGAGCCAATGCTTCTAATATTAATACTCCTGGCATCACAGGATAATCAGGAAAATGTCCATTGAAAAAATTTTCATTTATAGTTACATTTTTATAACCTTTTGCACTTTCTCCTTCTACTACTTCTTCTACTCTATCTATCATTAAAAATGGATATCTATGAGGTAAAATATCTCTTATCTCCTTAACAGTTAACATTTATACTCTCCTTACTTTAAATAATGGCTCTCCGTATTGAACCATTTTTCCATTTTCACCTAATACACTTACTATTTCACAATCAAATTCTGCACTAATTTCATTCATAAGTTTCATGGCTTCAACAATACAAACTACTTGGCCTTTGTTTATTTTTTGACCTATGCTTACAAATGGCTCATCTTCTGGAGACATGGCTTCATAAAACGTACCTACTATGGGTGAAACTATTGCTTCTACATCTGCATCATCATTATTTTGTGAAGGGTAATTTTCTTCAATATTTTCTTTAACTTCTGTTTTTATATCAACATCATTACTTAAATCAGTAATAGCTAACTTATTTAAATTATTATCAAATAAATCATTACTATTAGATATATAATTCCTTGTAATTGATTTATCCATTTTTATAAACTCTTTATCATCTCTCATTTCAAAATAAGATAAGTCGGAGTTATTAATAAGTTCAATAAGTTCTTTTACTTCATCAAATCTCATATTTTCCTCCTATTTTAGTCCCATTTTTTAAATAATAACGAAGCATTGTGACCACCAAACCCTAACGAATTACTTAAAGCATATCTAAGTTCTTTTTCTCTTCCCACATTAGGAACATAGTCTAAGTCAAGTTCTTCTTCACTTTCACTATAACCTATAGTTGGATGTATAAACCCTTCTTGTAAAGATTTTATACAAGCTATAGATTCTATTGCTCCAGCTGCTCCTAATAAATGACCTGTCATCGATTTAGTTGAAGAAATAGGAATATTTTTTGCATCTTCTTTGAATACTTTTTTAATCGCTCTTGTTTCAAATAAATCATTATATGGTGTTGATGTACCATGAGCATTTATATAAGAAACTTCACTTGTATTTATCCCTGCTTCGTCAATTGCATCTTTCATTGCTTTTGATGCACTTATACCTTCTGGATCTGGAGAAGTTATATGGTATGCATCACAAGTTGATCCATATCCTACTATTTCACATAGTATATTTGCTCCTCTTTCTAGGGCATGCTCTAAACTTTCCATAACTAATATACCTGCACCTTCCCCCATAACAAATCCACTTCTATCTTTATCAAATGGTATAGATGCTTTCTCAGGTGTGTTTTTAGAATTTAAAGCTTTCATATTACTAAATCCAGCTATAGCTATTGGAGTAATAGATGCTTCACACCCCCCACTTATCATCACGTCTGCATATCCATGTTTTATATGTCTAAATGCATCTCCTATGTTATTAGTTCCTGTGGCACAAGCTGTTACAGCTGATGTACAAGTTCCCCTTGCTCCATACTTTATAGCAATATTGGCAGCTCCTGCATTAATAATAGTCATTGGAATATACATTGGAGATATTCTTTTTGGTCCTTTTTTATGTAAATTTCCAAATTCATTTTCGTGAGTATGAAAACCTCCTATGCCCGAACCTACCATTACACCAACTCTATTTTTATCTATTTCATCCATATTAAGACCTGATTGTTTTATTGCCTCTTCACTTGCTATAAGTGCATATTGTGTAAATTTATCAAGTCTTCTACATTCTTTTTTATCTAAATAATCTTCTATTTTTAAGTCTTTAACTTCTCCAGCTATTTTCACATCTAGATTTTCAACCTCAATTGACTTAATAAAGTCGATTCCTAATTTTCCATTTTTAGCATTAGTCCAAAATTCTTCAACACTATTTCCTATAGGGGTAATAGCACCTACACCTGTTATAACTACTCTTCTACTCATAAAAACCTCCTACATTGCCATTCCGCCATCAACATGGATGACTTGACCTGTTATATAATTAGATTGCTCACTAGCTAAAAACAATGCTAAATTAGCAATATCATCTGCCTGACCTAACCTTTTAAGAGGCACTTGAGACATTATATTTTTCTTTTGATCTTCACTAAGAACTTTTGTCATATCAGTATCTATAAATCCTGGAGCAATGGCATTTACATTAATGTTTTTGCCTCCGATTTCACGTGCTAAAGACTTTGTCATACCGATAAGGCCTGCTTTTGATGCGCAGTAATTTACCTGCCCTGCATTACCTATAACACCTACTACAGAAGACATATTTATTATTTTACCTTCTTTTTGCCTTATCATTATTGGAGTTACTGCCTTTAAGCAATTAAATGCTCCTTTTAAATTAACATCTATAACACTATCAAAATCTTCTTCTTTCATTCTCATTATTAAATTATCTTTTGTTATACCAGCATTGTTAACTAATATATCTACTCTTCCAAAAACTTCTTTAGCTTCTTTTATTAATCTTTCAGCTTCTTCAAAATTACTTACATTCGCTTTGATAATCAAAGTATTAGATCCTAACTTATCTAATTCTTCCTTTAACTGAAGAGCTTCTGTTTCACTATTTCTATAATTAAGCACTATATTAGCACCTTCCTTGGCATATTTTAAAGCAATTTCTCTACCTATACCTCTAGAAGCACCTGTAATTACTGCACATTTTCCTTGTAACATTAATTTTCCTCCCGTTATTCAAAGCTTAAGCATTAATTTTTTCAAGTTTTAAACTTTCAACTGTTTCTCCTAAAGACTTTAAATCTTCCACATTATAGATTTTTACATCTTTATCTATTTTCTTTACAAATCCAGTTAAAGTTTTACCTGGACCTACCTCTACAAAAGTATTAACACCTTTGTCAATCATATCTCTTATACTCTTTTCAAAAAGTACTGATGACATTATTTGTTGTCTTAATAACTCCTTCACATCATCACTTTCTTCATAAGAACTTCCTTTTACATTAGAGTAAACGGTCTTTTCAAATTTGTTTATATTTACTTCTTTTAATTCTTCATAAAATTTATAACTAGCTTTTTCATAAATTGAACTATGGAAAGGTCCACTTACTTTTAAAGGAACTACTATTCCTTTTAGTTCTTTTGCTATTTTCATACTTGCTTTTATCGCCTTATGATCTCCTGATATTACAACTTGCCCAGGACAGTTATAGTTTGCACCTTCCACAAGACCAAACTCACTAGCTCTTTTTATAAGCTCTTCAACTTTTTCATTATCAAGCTTTAATACAGCTGCCATAGTTCCTTCTTCTGAACTTACTTCTGAATCCATAATCTGTGCTCTTTTCTTTATAAGCTTCATTCCATCTTCAAAAGAAAGCATTCCTCCATATACTAAGGCTCCATATTCTCCTAAAGATAATCCTAACGCATAACTAGCTTCAATTCCTTCTTCTTCTAAAGCTTTTACACAAGCTAAAGATGTTAGCATTATTGCTGGCTGACTATTTTTAGTCCTTGTTAATTCTTCAATAGAACCATTAAAAATTAAATTCTTTATAGGCATATTTAGGATTTCTTCACCTCTATCAAATATATCTTTGCAACTATCTATATTGTCATATAAGTCTTTTCCCATGTTTATATATTGTGATCCTTGACCTGGAAAAAGAAATGCTATTTTATTACTCATTGCAAACCCTCCCAAGTACTAAATCTAATTCACTCATTAATTCATTTATAATTTCTTCACAACTTTGTTTCTTGCTAACAAGACCAGCTATCTGACCTGCCATAACACTGCCGTTATTAATATCTCCATCTACTACAGCTCTTCTTAAGGCTCCTTTTCCTAAAGCTTCTATCTCCACAGGATCAGCATTAGTTTTTTCTAGCTTAATATATTCTCTAGTAAGTTTATTTCTCAAAACTCTAACTGGATGAGATGTGCTTGTTCCAGTAACTTCAGTGTCTATATCTTTTGCATTTAAAACTCTATCTTTATAATTTTCATGTACCTTACATTCATCAGATACTAAAAATCTAGTTCCCATTTGAACTCCACAAGCTCCAAGCATAAGTGATGCTGCCATACCCCTTCCATCACCTATTCCTCCTGCTGCTATTACAGGGATATCCACTGCATCCACAACTTGAGGTACTAAACTCATAGTTGTCAATTGACCAATATGACCTCCTGCTTCCATCCCTTCTACTATAACTGCATCTGCACCGAATTTTTCCATCCTTTTTGCAATTGCTACAGAAGGGACAACAGGTATTACTTTCACATTATGTTTTTTCCAATCTTCAATATATTTACCTGGACTTCCTGCACCAGTAGTTACTACAGCAATTTGCTCATCACATACTAGTTTGGCAATTTCATCAATGTTATCTCTCATAAGCATTATGTTAATTCCAAAGGGCTTTTTAGTAAGTGACTTAGTTTTTTTGATTTCAGCTCTAACATCGTCTGTACTTCCTACTCCACTTATAATTCCTAAGCCTCCTGCCTCACTAACTGCCGCTGCTAAATTAGCATCAGAAATCCAAGCCATACCTCCTTGAATTATTGGATATTCTATATTAAGTAATTCTGTTATCCTTGAAGTTTTCATATTTCCTCCTGCAACCACATCTTATTATTGTACTTTTTCTTTTGTCTTTTCTTCTATGTAGTCAACTACGTCTTTTATAGTTTTCATATTTTCTGGTGATTCAACTTCTATTCCAAACTCTTCTTCTATTTCTATTATTAATTGAAATGTATCTAGTGAATCTATTCCTAAAGATTGAAAAGTACTGTCTAGTTTTATTTCATCTCTTTCTATTGATAAGTTTTCTTCCATTATTCCTTGTAATTTTTCAAATATCATTTTTAAATCCTCCATAAATTTTCTTAGTTTTAATTTTTATTATTTTTGTAATCTTAATTTTCTTTACTATTCCAGTTATCTTAGTTAATTCTCTAATCTTAGTTAATCTTGTTAATTTTAAATTTCCTTAATTCTTATTTATTTTCAAATTAAATAGCCCAATTTATTAAAGTTGCCCCATATGTAAGGCCTGCACCAAATCCGACTAATATAATTTTACTATCTTTTTTTAGTAATCCTTTTTCATCCATATCACTCAATGCAATTGGTATGGATGCACCAGAAGTATTTCCATACTCGTCCATATTAATATAAAATTTATCCATATCCACTTTTAGTTTTTTAGCAGCATACTGAATAATTCTTACATTTGCTTGATGTGGAATTATATAATCAATATCATTTATATTTAAATTATTTTCTTTAAGTATTTTGTTAATTGAACTTACTATGACAGAGGTAGCAAATTTAAATACTTCACCACCATCCATCTTTAATTTAGAATGTCTAATTGTTTTATTCTCCACAAATGGGCTGTCTACATCATTACCTTCAATTGTTATACATTTATATTTGCTTCCTTCTGATTTACAAAAAGAACTCATAAGTCCCAAGTCATCACTTTTTGACAGAATAGCAGCTCCTGCACCATCACCAAACAACACACATGTACCTCTATCTTCCCAATCAAGTGATTTTGAAAGATTTTCAGCACCTATAACTAGTGCATGTTTGTAATTATTTGATTTCATGAGGGCTTTTGCTACATCTAATCCATATATAAATCCAGAACATGCAGCACTTATATCAAAGGCAAGGGCATTATCTGCACCTATGATGCTTTGAACTATGCATGCCGTAGATGGAGTAAACATATCTGGAGTACAAGTCGCTACTACTATCAAATCCACATCTAATGGGCTTACATTTGCATTTTCCAAAGCTTTTTCACCAGCTTTTGCTGCCATATAAGATGTATCTTCACCTCTAGAAATATATCTACTTTTTATGCCAGTTCGTGAATAAATCCATTCGTCACTAGTATCAATGATTTCACTCAACTGATCATTAGTAACTAAGTGGGAAGGTGTATATTTTCCTAAACCTTCTATAATTACCTCTTTCATAGATTTCTCCTTCTTTTTATATTTGATTTAAAAATATTTTGATTATCAAAATATAATATTCAAAACAACCTAAAATTATTAATAAATTTATAATCTAGTTTTGTTTTGATATTCAAACTATATTACATTCAAATCAATAAGTCAACCTCTTTTATGTAAATTTTTTTCTTGTAAATAATTTTTAATTATCTTTTATTATAGTCATAGCATTGGCAATAGCATAATCTTTTCCATGAGATATTGATACTTTTATTTCTAAAACATTATAACTTTCACATATTTTTTCTAAATTATTATGTGTTTTTACTATGGGTTTTCCCAATTTATCTCTTAGTATTTCTATATCTTTAAAGTCATAACCTCTTATCCCTAATCCCAAAGATTTACTGATGGCTTCTTTGGCTACAAAGTTTCCAGCGATTGTTTGTGGTGCATATCCTTTTGATCTAAATAATTCTATTTCTTTATCAGTAAATAATTTTTTTAGAAAATTGCCATTACTATCTAAAGCATTTTTTATTCTTCCAATTTCTACAATATCTATTCCTATATCTAAAATATTCATAATTTCCTCCATTAATTAAGTATTTTTATTATCATCTTATTATTTATACATTTTAACACTATTCTTATATAAATTTTATGATAATTTTCCAATAGTAAATATAGTGCTTTAAGCTAGTATTCTGTCTCAGTAAGTAAAAAAAGACATTGATTATTAACAATGTCTTCTTACTTATTATTTAATTCTTGATTTTATGTAGTCTATATCTTCAATTAGTATATTCACCTTTTTTCTGTAATCTTTATTATACTCTAATACTAAATCTGCTTTATTCGTGTATTTATTGTAAATTTCAAGAAACTCGTCTATATTAAAACTTCCATAAAATATAGAATCATGACTGTCCTTTTTGCCGTCATTATTATGTAAATGATAAGATATTATTTTGTTTTTCAACTCTTTTATAACATATTCTAAATTCCATCCATTTGCAAATGCATGCCCAATATCTATTAATACATCCTGATTACTCTCTTTACAAATTTGAATAAACTCTTCCTGATCAAATAATATATTCTGCCTAGATATTACACCTGCATTTTCTATCACTATTTTAGCATTATAGTCTTTTGCTAATTTATTTAATTCTTCTAAGTTTATTTTAGAGTTCTTAATCATTACTTTTTTATCGTGTATTTTACAATTATTGTGATGATATACTATGTAAGAACTATCTAACTTTTGGGATAATTTTAGTGTGTCTATAAAATATTTTTTTGATATATTATATGAATCAGAACCTATTTCTGAAGAATGCTCTGTTTTGTAATATGGACCATGCATTGAAATTTTATATTTATTCAATCTTTCCATATTCTTATTAACAACCTCCATAAATTCTGGATTATGAAACTCTACAAATAGTTCTATTCCTACATTTTCATGTGGAATATGTTCAAGTATATTAAATACTTCTTCTAGCTGATTCACTTTAAACATATTTGTACTTATATAAATATTCATACTTATTTCTCCTCCGGATATCCAATAGACATAGTAGTTTCTCTATTAAATAAGTGAATTTTTCTAAAATTAGGCTTAAAGTATATTTCATCACCTTTTTTAAATGTATCTTCATCAACTAATGCAATTACTTCATTGCCTTCAATTTCAAAATATACCCCTATTTTATTTCCATAATCTTCAATATATTTAACAATACCTTTGAATGAATTCGCTATTTTTACGATAGATAATTCCACGTGCTCTGGTCTGACTCCAAAAGACAATTTACTTGCTCCATTAGACTCTATAAGTTTAATCCATTCATTTGATAAGTTTATTACTTGGTTATTTATATTAATCGCTCCACTTTTATAATCAACATCAAATATATTCATTGACGGAGAACCTATAAACTTTGCAGTGAATATATTTCTTGGTTTATTATATACATTTTGTGGTGTATCAAGCATTTGTAAGTCACCTTTGTTCATTAATGCTACTCTATCTCCTATAGTCATTGCTTCCACTTGATCATGAGTTACGTATATAAAAGTTTGATTGTAGGCTTCATGAATTTTTACTAATTCTTTTCTAGCATGACCTCTTAATTGAGCATCAAGATTTGACAAGGGCTCATCTAGTAAGAAGAAATCTCCTCTTTTTACCACAGCTCTTGCAAGAGCAACTCTTTGACGCTGACCACCAGATAAGTCCTTAGGCTTACGATCTTCTAACCCTTCTAGCCTTAACATTTTAACTGCTGCGTTTAATCTTTCATCAATATCATCTTCAGGTATTTTATGAGCTTTAAGTCCATAAATTATATTTTCTTTGACTGTCATATGCGGAAATAACGCATAATTCTGGAATACCATAGCTATATTTCTATCACCACTTTTTACTTCATTTACACATTTTCCGTCCATATATATGTTTCCTGATGTTGGTTTTTCTAAACCAGCTATCATTCTTAAAGTAGTAGATTTTCCACAACCAGATGGACCTAGTATGATTAATCTTTCTCCTTCTTTTATAGTTAAATTTAAATTTTTAACAACATGTGTTTTCCCATAACTTTTGCATATATTTTCAAATACAATTTCTTTCATAATTTTCTCCTATCCTTTTATCCCCGATGATGTAAAAGTATCTATAATATGTTTTTGGAATATTATATATAATATTAAAGGTATTATCATTGTTATGACTGATACTGCCATTGCGATAGTAAAGTCTGTCCCACCTTCTGCACTTATGAATAATTGCAATGCTAAAGGCAATGTAAAGTTTTCCTTTGTCTTTAATATTAATACTGGCCAAACATACTCATTCCAAGAGTTTATAAAGAACATTATTCCTGTTGAAATTATTGAAGGTTTAACCATTGGAACAATTATATCTCTCATCCTCTTAAAATGATTTATATTTTCTAATTCCGTAACTTCGATAAGTGATTTTGGTATAGTTCTCATGGATTGCCTAAGCAAAAATATTCCTGTTGCATCACTTAACTGAGGTAAAATAACTCCCCACAAACTGTCCCTCAACCCTAGTTGAGATATAGTTAAATAATTTGGTATCATAGTTACCGTAAAAGGTATAAATATCGTACTTATCATTATAAAGTACAGTATATTTTTATATTTAAAATCAAAGTATACAAATGCATATGCTGCTAAAACAGATGTTGTAACTTTAAATAATGTAACCATTGTTGCTATAAAAAAGGTATTACCTGTTATATTTACAAAAGGAAGTCTTTTAAACACTTCTATATAGTTATTTAATGTTGGTTCGTTAGGTATAATTCCTAACACATTATTGTAGGCTTCACCTAAACTTTTAAATGAGCTTGATATGGCAAATATAATTGGAAAAAGAGAGATTATCACAAATATACCTAAAAGTATGTGCCATTTAAATTCTGAATTTAACTTAGTTTTCATAATATACTCCTTTTTCTACATATTTAAATTCTAATATTAATAATACTACGAATAATGCCATTGTTATTATGGCAAATGCTGATGCTGTTCCTGTTTTATATAATACAAAAGCTTCTTGATAAACATTGTAAATAGCGTTGGAACTTGCATAGTTTGGACCACCTTGAGTAATAACTTTTATAGGTGTAAACACGTATTGCAACCCCTGAACTATTGTCATAATTAATACGTATATTCCTGTCGCACTACTCATGGGTATTATTATATCTATAAATATCTTATGCATAGGAATATTATCTAGCTTTGCAGCCTCTATAACCTCACTAGATACTCCCGATACTCCAGCAAGTACAACGATAAAATTGTAACCGAAGATTTTCCAGCTTGTTATTAAACTTAATATTACAACTACTAGTCCATCAGTTTTAGTCCATATGGGTAATGTTATTCCAAACCACTTTGCAATTGCCGCCGCTGGCCCTGAGATTGGATTAAGAATCCACAAATATAAAATAGAGCCAACAACCAAAGAAATTACACTTGGTAAGAATATAACGCTTTTATAAAACCCTTTTGCCTTTGTTATTACAACAGAAAGTATAAAAGATAATATGTATGGTGCTACAAAGTTAACCAAAAGTAATATTATTATATATAAAAATGTATTTCCCATAATTTTATAAGTTAATGGGTCATTAAATATTTCGATATAATTGCTTAATCCTACAAAAGTTTTTGTCGGTTTAACCATATTCCACGAAAAGAAACTTAAGTATACAGTTCTAATTAATGGCCAAAACATGAATAATGCAAAAGCTAGAATTGATGGTAGGATAAGTAAGTGTGGAGTTAATTTTTCTTTAATTTTACTCATTTAATGTCTCCTTATTTAAATCTTTATAATAAAAGGTAGAAACTATTTTTCTACCTTTTATAGAAATAATCTTTATTGTTTTTCTAATAATTTGTTTATTTTATTTTGTGCTTCTGTTAAACCATCTTTAGTTGAAACTCTTCCACCTAAAATTTGATCTCTTGTATCTAATAATATTTGTTCTGCTTCAAGGCCTGCATCTCCCGGGAAAGAAGTCCAGGATACTACGTCTTCCATTTGGCTTGTAGCAGCTTCCATCATTTCATTTTCTTCTAAGAAAGATTTTAGTCCGTTTTCAGCTTCTGCAACATCTTTTCTTGGAGGTACATATCCCGTTCCTATAGTCCACTCTGCCATAGATTCTACACTATATAAGTACTTTTGGAATTCCCATGCAGCTTTTTGCTCTTCTTCATCTTGAGCTGTAATCGCTAAAAAGCATCCACCTGCTGGTAATCTTACATCTTCACCTTCCCAAGCTGGCGAATTAACTGCTGAAACATCAAACTCAGCACCTTCTTGTATACTCGCTCTTCTTGCAATTGTAGTATATAACATACCTACTTCACCATTTATAAATGATTGAACACCCTCATCCCATGATATATGTAATGCTTCTTCATTTTTTACCATGTTAGCATAGGCCTCATAAGCCTCTATTCCTTTATTTGACGCAAAAGTTGCTTTGCCATCAGTTATCATTCTAGCTCCATTACTTTCTAATAAAGCTTGAGTTGCCCAGTTATCAGCTGGTTCTTGTATATAAACACCATATTTATCATTTTTCTCTTTTATTGTTTTAGCAAATTCTTGTACTTGTTCCCAAGTTTTTGGACCATTCTCATCTAATCCACACTCTTTCAACATATCTTTATTTATGTATAATACAGGCGTACTCAAAGAATAAGGTATACCAACTTGACTCCCTTCACTATTTTTAGCAAGATCTAATATATTTGGTAGGAAGTTATCCTCTAAGAATGTTTTATCTTCTGGAAAGTGTTTATCTATTATATCTTGAGGCTCTACATAATCAAAGTTATTTGAAAAGTAATCTAAGAATGACCATCCAACTTGTACTAAGGCTGGAGTAGACCCTGTAGCTGCTTCAGCTTGGAAATTTTGTAATAATCCTTTGTACATGTCAGGGTTATATTTAGCAACTACTTCCACGGTATCACTTTGACTATTGAACTCTTCAACTAATTTATCTACACTTTTTCCACCTTGAGTTTCAGCATTAACATGCCAGTACTCTATTTTTACCTTTTTATCAGATGATTGAGCACTACTTACCCCATTACTACATCCAACAGCAAGTAAAGATACTGCACTAATTAAAGAAAATATTTTAACTAATTTTTTATGCATTTTTCTCTCTCCTAATCATTACATAAATTTTTTTATAATTTCTATAACGCCATTCTCATACTCTTCCTTTGTTGTATAGTCGGCTATGTCTTTTAATCCATCTACTGCATTGTTTACAGCAAATCCGACATCAGCTACTTCAAGTAATTCTTTATCATTCATATGATTTCCAACAGCTATTATTTCTAGATTTTCTATATTTAGATGATTTTTTAATACCTTTAATGCACTTCCTTTTGAGATATTACTTTGAACTATTTCAAAATAATCATCTTCTGAGATAACATATCTAAATTTATCTTTTATAGAAATATCTAAGTCATTCCACATTTCTTCGTATTTTTCTACATCTCCAATTACTAATACTTTGTTTACTCTTATATCCGTATCAAACAAAGCTTCATCTATTTCTTCACATTTCGTAATCTCTTTCTTCTCATATACTGATATTCTCTGTGTATATTTGAAACAAAGAATCTTACCATTAACATAAAGTATTATAGACGCTCCAAATTTCTCAACTTCTCTTAAAAAAAACAATATTTCTTTTATCAAAAATCGTTCAGAATAAATTTTTTCGCCATTTATATCTACTATCTTAGCTCCATTGTAAGTTATATAAGGTGCATTAATACCTACTTCTTTAGCTACTTCTATACTCGTTTCTATAGGTCTTCCTGTAGCTATAGTAAACATATTTCCTTTTTCCTTAAATTTTTTTATGTAAGATATCAATTCTTTTGAAACACCATATCCCTCACAATCACTATTGAATAAAGTCCCGTCTAAATCAGACACTATCATTTTTGTACTCATGCAAAGCTCCTTTAATTTTAAAATTTAGAAAATTAACCTCCTATACCATTTATTTCACAATTATTGGTTTTCTCCAGTCTCCACCAAGAATCATGGTTATTGACATTGCGTAAGTATTTATCTATTTAAAATCTAGTATCTAACTAATATTTATTTCATCATCTATCTTTATGTTCCATAATTCTTCTTTGCTAAAAGATATAGCATCAGCTCCTTGCTTTAAGCCTTCTATTATCTGCTCTTCTTTATCTATTAATCCACCAAGAATAATTGGTCTATTTATTTCCTTTTTTAATCTGTCAACTATTTCACCACATAATGCTGGCATTACTTCTACCATATCTGGATCATTTTCTATAATACTTGCTATAGAATTTTTTAAGGATTTATTATCAATTAAAAATACCCTTTGTATTGTCATTAGTCCTCTTTTTTTAGCAGCATTTAAAACAGTACTTTTAGTAGATACAATCCCACTTGGGTTTATGTATTCTTTAATAAATTTCATAGATTCAACATCATTTGACAAACCTTTTAACAAGTCTAAATGTATAAATATAGGCTTTTTATCTTTGTTCTTTTTAAATTCATCTTGTAATAAATAATTTAATTTGACTTCCATTAATATTACTGCTGAAACATTTGATTCTACAGCTTTGCTTAAATTATTAGATCTTGCAGCAGCTATCAAGGGATTTTTAATTATATTATTTTTCATTTTATTTCCTTCTTCCGTCGAAATATTTTTTATTTACAACTTAATATTAACGATGAAATGTTAGATATATATTAAATCAATGTAAGATTTTATATTTTTTTGTTAATTAATGGTTAATATTATTATTTTTTATTACAATCATACTTATTATTTTTAGATAAACAACAAAAAAGAAGCCAAGATTATAAACTCTTAGCTTCTTTTTATTAAATCCTCTATTTTGTTGTATATTTTCTGAAACAAATAAGTTCATACAATATAAAAAAGTATTATCAATGCTCCTATTGATAATACTTTTGCATTTATTATTCACATTTAAATGTGTTACAACATGCATTTTGAACATCTATCTGAACATTTTCTGCATGACAACCTTTATTTTCATTATGTATACAATTGTAAGCTTCACATTTAATATTACTTACCTCTGTATCTAGAGCATCTATACTATTTACAAAACTACTCTTTGCTTTGTCTATAAAAGTTGTGCAAGTAGTTCCTGATGTTTCTACAGCGCTACGTCCACCTACATTTATAGCTCCTGCTTTACATTCAAAGTTGAAATTATGTAAACAGTTTGTTGCATTACAATTTAAACTTCCATCTTGCATATTCATACCTCCTTATGAAATGTTTCTTTTATTATTTCCAAAAGGAGAAATAAAATTCTAGTGTACTTTTTAATATAATTTAATCAAAAATTTAATTTTCTTCATCATTTATTATTCTAGTGTAAATTAGTGCCTTTGATATTCTATCTAAAATTTCATCTTTTTCATCTACAAATTTGCCTGAATTTCCATTCCAAGACTTATCAAATAATTCATCACATATTTTATTAAATTCAAAATCTTTAACAATTGCATAGTTATTAAATTTATCTGGATTCATCTTTATTATCTTTAAATTTTTAGATAAGTATATTGAGGGCTTTAAATCAGAATTAAAGTCATCCAAAATGTTATTTTCAATAAGTTTTATTTCTATACTTTCATTATTTTTTATTATTTTTTCCATATTTTTTATATGTTTTTCTACTTGAGCCAAAGTCAATTTAATAGGTCTATTAAAAAATATCGCTTCTCCATTTGATATATATTTCATTAATTCAGTTTCATATATTAAAACCTTTATATTAGATTTGTATATGATACTTTGTAAAAATATATTTATTTGTCGTAACTCCTGTATTACTTCTTTATCTTGTCCAAACACACTTTCTGCCAATTCCATAAATAAATCTGATGGCATAAAAAACTCATTCATTGACCCTAATATCCACTTCAAGTCTTGCCCCATAATGTATTGCATATAAACTTTATCCTTTAGAACATCTATTGATGGCTTCTTTTCTACAAGTAATTTTCCTTGATCTTTTATTATTTCTTCAAAGCTATAATAAACTTCATCTATTATAGTTCTCTCTTTTGACATATTTGTAAATAAGCAACGCTCATTATTTGCAAATATAGCGCTATGAAATATTCTATCCTTTATAACTGATAAAATATCACTATTGTCAATATTGCAATTATATACTTCAAAATTTAAATCAGTATAAGTTATTATCATATATATTAAAATGAAAGTATTCAATATGGTGTTATTTTCACTTCCTTCAAATCCAGTTAAAAATCTAACTCTTATCTCTTTATCCTTTTGTATTTCAGCTAATGAAGATTTCATCCCTGCTATATATACTTTATCATTACTTTTCAATTTATATAAATTTGTAGATAAAATTATATCCAACTTGTTGGATTCATTTATATATAAATCTGTGTCATTTGACAAGTATTGCTTTCTTAGTCTCGGATTTATATGAAGTATACTATTATAATTTTCTTCCGAATGAGTACCTTTATATATATTAGAATCACTTTTTTGTGCTGTAATTAAATAAGATTTTTTTAAACTTCGTTCAATATACTTCGCTAACTCAGTGTCATCTTCTACTTCTATTTCAAAATATCTCTTAAGTCCTTGATTTGATATAGGATTAAGAGAGCTAACTATAAATTGTGATGTAGCTTTACATATGCTTGATATACTCTTCTGTGTAGGCAAGTTTCTTCCGTTTATCCATTTACTTATATAAGATATATCATAACCTAATTCTTTTGCTAGTGTAATTTTCTTTTGATTGGATAGATAAAGTAACTTCTCTAACAATTGACCAAACTCAATATTTTCCAAATTATCCACCTTCCTTTTGTACATCCATTCATTTTTATTTTGTGCTAATATTATTTAATTATTTTCATGATTCAATCCTTATATTAAAATTAGCTGGTTTATATTATATACCACAACAATACATAAAAGGTTAATTATGCAATATTGATCCTTGAATTTTATTTGATTTTTTTTTCAAATTTGCTCACAATGCTTCCGTTGTTCTTTATATATCATTTATGATATCCTAGTTTTCAGGATAAACGTCATATTATCTTATATTTTGACAATTATCTACATTTTTTAGAAGTATATATTTACAAATGTAAATAATAAACTATTTAAAAGGAGAAATCATTCGTTATGAGTACTTTAAATCAAAGTAAAAGCAAGAAATTAGCAACTGGTTGGCTAATAGTTATTGCATGTATGCTTATACAAGCTATACCATTTGGTGTTGCATCTAACATTCAACCATTATTCATGGCTTACATCTTAGATCCTCAATCAGGATACGGATTCTCACAAGCCGGATTTTCATTAATATTCACATTAGGTACAGTAGTATCTGCAATAGCATCTCCATTTGTAGGATCTATGTACAACAAAGTTAGTGTGAAAACGATGTATTTAGCAGGTTCTATACTTTCTGGTGGAGGATTCTTAGCATTCTCTATGTGTAAAGAATTATGGCAATTCTACCTAGTTGCTGGTATAGTTCAAGTTGGTACAGCTGCAATATCATCAATTGGGGTTCCATTATTAATAAATGGATGGTTTGATGAATTATCTAAAGGTAAAGCAATGGGTCTTGCTTTCGCTGGGGGATCTATAGGTAATATATTCCTTCAAAGTATGACTGCTTTCTCATTAGCAAACTTCGGTATATCTAAATCATACCTTATGTTTGGTGCTTTATCATTAGCAGTAGGTATACCTATAAGTATCCTATTCTTAAGAATGCCAAAGAACGATGGCGAAATAGTTAAAGGTAAGAAAAAAGGAAATGATAAAGAAGAAAACAACAGTGACGTTTCAGTTGACTGGGGATATTCTTTAAAAGAAGTTAAAAGCTTAAAATACTTCTGGATATTAGCATTAGGATTATTCTTCCTAGGTATGTATGTTTCTGTTTTAGCAGTACAATACCCTGCTTACTTAAAGAACTTCCTAAAAGTTGACCCTATGATAGTTGGTATGGTAGGTTCTACATTTGCTTTATTCTCTCTTGGAGGAAACTTATTCGGTGGTGTAATATTTGATAAATTAGGTATCACTAAAGGTCTTATGGTTGCATTTGGACTTGCTGGTACTTCATGTTTAGCATTAATGAATGCAGGTTCAATACCTATGTTAGCTCCTGTATTTGCTGCTTTAAAAGGTTTATCAGTATTCGCTTACATGATGGGACCATCTTTACTTACAGGTTCATTCTTCGGTAAAAAAGAATTTGGTGCTATACTTGGTGTAGTTCAAATATTCTTCGCAGTAGGATTTGCTGCCGGTTCATCAATATTCGGATTATTAGTTGATAATATGGGATACAGTGTTGCTTGGATATTTGTATTCGCATTTATAGTTGTATGTTATGTTTCTTTAATAACAGCTTCTATAGGTATGACTAAATTAAACAAAGAAAGAATCTCTAAATTACAAGCTAGTACATCTTCTGATGTTGCTTAATATATATATAATTGCTTATTTAAAAAAGGAGTGTATTTTATACACTCCTTTTTTCATATTATTATTTAATTGTATTAGTAATACCTATTTTTTATTTATAGTATTTATAGTAATGATAAACTTACTTTCTTTTCCTAATTCACTTTGTACGTTTATACTACCACCATGTAATTCAGCTATCCTCTTAGTAATCTCCAAACCTAAACCACTTCCACCGATACTACTTCTAGACTTATCTCCAATAACAAATTCTATATAACCTCTTTTCACTTTTATCTAGTTTATCTATCATATACTAATAATTCAGAGATATAAAAATCACTTTCATCATCATATGCTTTTATAACTGTATAACTTTTTCTTAAATATAAATCTATAGTTTCTACTATTTCGATTTCATCATCTACTACTAATATTTTCATTGTCTCACTCTATTCTTATATCTATATTATAAAATACCAATCTTAAGATAATCTTTCCTAAAAATTATAATTAGGTTAATTTATTACAAAATTTTATACTTATCGTCCCTTGTAACAAAATCACATAAAATATTAAATAAATTGTACCTAAAGTACAATGACTAAAAACTCACTAGTATGATAGCATGAGTATACATAACCTCTATTTTATAAGTAGTTTTTGTTATAATAATATATTATAACTAGAAAGGAATCATAAACCTTATGATTAGCTGTCAGGATTTATTAAACTTAGAAATATTTAAAAATATAAAACTACTAGCTGGTGAAAATGGCTTATATAAAACTATAACTTGGCCATATATCTGTCAATCTATAGATTTTTATAAATGGATAAACGGTGGAGAGTTGCTCTTCCTAACTGGAATGGGTATGGATTTAGACCATAATAAATTAGTCAATTTAATCTATAAATGTAGAGAAAAATCAATCTCTGGACTAGTAATTTTAACAAATAGTGAATTTATAAAAGATATTCCACCTCATATAATCGATTTATGTGACGAAATAGACTTACCCTTATTTAAAATGCCTTGGAATCTAAAAATTATAGATGTTAGCAAGTCAATTTCAAATTATATAATGGAAGAGAATTTTAAATCTAATACAGAAAAAGAACTTTTAAAAGAGCTTATCTTTACTAAAGATTTAAATATGAATAAAATTCACCAACTTATAAGAATCTATAATATCAAAAGTAGTAATATTTATTTTTCTTGTGTTTTCAAAAGTACTCATATGAATCTTGCTAACAATGATTATCTTATAGCTAAAATTAAAAATAAGATTGAATCAAGTTGCAATACCTTAATGCTTGATGTTTTAAATAATGAAATTATACTTATAGTTGGTGTGGATTCAGAGAATTTATACTCAGAAATTAAGTTTAATTTAAAGCATATTCATGAAAAATTAAATAAAGATAATAAACTATTTTTAATATTTGGTGATAGATATAAAAATTTACTTTCTATTAAAAATAGCTATAATGATGCTATTAAAGCCTATGAGCTTTATAAATATAATAACTGGAATGATAATTGTATTGACTATTCAACTCTAGGATTCTACAAGATTTTATTTGAGGTAAATTCTATAAATAAGCTGAGAGATTATAGTGAGGAAATTTTAAAACCTTTAATAGATATTAGTGAAGTCAGTAATTTAAACTTATTGAAAACCCTAAAATACTATTTAGCTAATGACTGTAATTTGTTAAAAACTTCCGATGAATTATTTATTCATAGAAATACATTGGTATATAGATTAAATAAAATAAAAGAAGTATTAAAAAATAATCTTGAAGATGCAAGATTCAAAAACGAATTGCTTAATGCACTTATGATAAGAGATTATTTACATTATGTAGATTATAAAAATAATAAACTTAAATATATTTAGGAGGATGCACATGACTTTAATGGCAAATATGACTTGGTATGAATTTAATGAAAGAAAAGATAAGGATGTTGTAATACTTCCAGTAGGTTCTGTTGAACAACACGGCCCTCACCTACCATTATTTACAGACACTATAATATCAGAAGGCTTTGCAAATCTTTTAGGTGATAAAGTTAATGGTATTGTTATGCCATCTATAAACTATGGATACAAATCACAACCTGCTTCTGGTGGCGGACCTTTATTTCCTGGAACAATAGATTTAAATGGAACAACTTTAATAAATTTAGTGAAAGATATTATTGAAGAACTTATCAGAGATGGCGTTCGTAAAATAGCACTAGTTAATTCTCATTTTGAAAATCAAGCTTTCTTATTGGAAGCAATAGATCTAGTAAGCAAAAACATGCCTGCCAATACCAAAATCATAATGATGAGCTGGTGGGATCTGATCACTCAAAATACTATTGATAAGATATTCGATGAAATCGAATTCCCTGGATGGGCATTGGAACATGCTGCTATTACTGAAACTTCTTTAATATTAAAATTTAAACCTGAGCTTGTTCATATGGATAAATTAATTGACGAAAAAATTGAAGAAGTTCCTACTTATCAAGTTTATCCTATTCCAAAAGATTTAGTTCCTAAGTCTGGACTTTTATCTATTGGTAGAACAAGTAGTGCTGCAAAGGGTGAACTGATTGTTGATGAAGCTTTAAGTAAAATGGTGGAGATTGTTAATAAAGAATTTATGTAATATGAAAAAAGTATGGAGCTTTTACGCTCCATACTTTTTATTTGTATTTATTTAATTACAATACTTCAATAGTTGATTCATTTATCCCCTCATCATTAAGCATTTCTTTAACTTTGTTTAATACCTCATTTTTATTAGCATTTTCTAACGTTTTTATGGATGCTGTCAATACATGAATTTCCCCATCCATAGTCCACATATTTAATTTTTCAACCTTTTCTATTTCATTTATTTCCATTAGATGTTCTTTTATTTCTTCATAAAGATCTTCGTCAGGCACCCTTTGCATTATAATCAAAATAGCTGTTTTTAAATTAAAATATATATTTCTTCCTATAATAATACATATTCCAAGAGAAAGAATAGGATCTAGAATATACCAATTTGTAAAATATATAACTATACTAACAACTAGCACAGCTATCCATCCTAGTAAATCCTCCATCAAATGCATTATAACTGTCTTATCTAAAATTTTTTTAGAACCTTTCATTCTAAATACTGATGCTCCATTTATAGCAATACCTATAAATGATAAAAGTAGCATGCCTTCTGCTTTTACAGGCATTGAATTTACCAAGGATTGCAATGCTTCACTAAATACAAATATTGTACATACTGAAAGCACTATGATATTAATAAAAGCTCCTATAAGTGAAATTCTCTTATATCCATAAGTATACTTTTCATTTGCACCTCTTTTGCCTACTTTTTCAAATACAAAGGATAATGCCAATGCTATACTGTCACCAAAATCATGTACTGCATCAGATAATATTGCTTTACTACCTGTAATAAGACCACCAACTAATTCTAATATTGAAAATCCAAAGTTCAGTAAAAATACCAATATTACATTACTTACTCCTTCACAATGATTATAATTATGTGAATGACTATGATTGTGTGCCATTTTATTCTCATCTCCTTATTTATATTTTATATGTTCTAATGCTCTGCTTAAAATATCTACAATGTGTTCATCGTCCAACGAGTAATAAACATTTTTTCCCTCTTTTCTACTTTTAACTTGTCTTTCAGCTTTTAATTTTTTTAATTGATGACTTACCGCTGACTTAGTCATATTAAGAACTACAGCTAAATCACAAACACATAATTCTTCCTGTGATAAAGCAGTTATTATTCTCATACGAGTATTATCACCTAGCACCTTAAACAAATTAGATAGCTTTGCTATATCTTCATTTGGTAGTGCATTTTCCTTAACTTTTTCTACTTTTTCTTTATCTATTGCAATGCAATCGCATATGTTGTTTTTTTCCATATTTTCCTCCTTATTAGTTGAGTAATTATTCAATTGTTATCTTCATAATAGTTGAACAAGCAATCAACTGTTAATAATTTTTACATAATTAGTGTGATTATTATATTACAATGTTATTCTTACAAAACCTCTTAAGTCTTTTCATATTTAAATTTATTATTTAATAAATTTAATAATAAAAGGAATTAGCAAACCTTAAAATTTAGCAATTCCATAAAAAAATAACCACTAAGTATCATAACTTAATGGTTATTTTTCATATATGTATTTTTATTTACATACGATTTATATTATTTATCTTCTCTAACTAAATATCTATTATTATCTTGATCTTTAAATTCAAACATTTTACCATATGGCATTATCATTAATTCTGCCACATCAACACTATTTGATTTCATTTCACTATAAGTACTTTCTATATCATTAGTACTTAATATTATATTTGGGTGAGATACATTTGCATTGGGATTTTGAGCTAGCATTAAATTCTTTTCATATATTACAAAAGAAGTAAACTCTTCATTACTAGGTCCAACTTCTAGCCATTTCATATTAGGTCCCATTGGTTGCTCTAATTTAACAACGAAGTTCATCTTTTTAGTCCAAAATTCTTTTGCTTCTTCTTGGTTATCTACATATATTGTTATTTTTCCTATTCTATTTATCATGTTTTTCCTCCTAAGATGTCTTATCATTATTATATTATACAATCTACTTTAATTCTAGTTTTGTAAAAAATGACATACTTTAATAAATTTTTATAGATATTATAAGTATTTATAATCTACTTTGGTATTATACTATGATATTTTTAAATTTTCACCAAAACATATAGTTATAATCTCCCAAATATTTCATTACTTACAAGTAATTTTTTCTAAACATCATTCTCATTCTTACTTTATCAAATCTTATTATAATAACTAATTTTTCAAACAAAAACTCAGCCATTTTCTACTTTATCTTTACGAGTATATATCTGAAAACTCCATTTTTATACGTTCTAAGCTATTTCTATCAATTTTATCGTAAGATATATCTAGTTCTTCATTTTCATTAATTATATTAGGAAGTACTATAGTAAATTCACTTCCTTTTCCTAATTCACTTTTTATCTTAATTTTACCACCATTCATTTCCACTAATAGCTTACATAGCGCTAAACCTATTCCTACACCTTCACTTACCTTAGTTAATCTTTCTTCAACACACGAGAAGCTATCAAATATAGTATCTATTTTATCTTCTGAAATACCTATTCCTGTATCTTCTACTGATATTTCTATATAATTTATCTTATCTAATACAGATACTGTTACCCTACCACCATAGTTATTAAACTTAATTGCATTAGAGATTAAATTTAGTATTACTCTTTCAATCTTATCTGTATCAAAGCTAATTATTTTTTCTTCTACATTTGTATCAAATACTAGAGTAATATCCTTAAATTTTCTATACATATTAATTTTATCGCATATCAACTCTGTAAAGCTTACTATATCATTATTTCTAGGATTAAAATCTGAATACCCACCTTGTATACTTGTTAAATCTATAAAATTATTAGATAACTTTAATATTCTTAAACTATTTATATTTATTAATTTTAAAATGTCAGTAAAACATTTATTACAGGCACAACAATCACAGTCTTTATGCTTATTATTAAATAACTGAATAGAGCTAAATATCATATTTAAAGGAGTCCTAAATTCGTGCTTTATATTTGCAAAAAAACTTTTTCTCAATTTATCTATTTCCTTTTTATAAGATATATCTTTAATAATTCCTAAAATACCTACAATATCTCCATTATCATCTAAAAAAGGTATCTTAGTTATTTCTACAAATATGGTACTACCATTAGCCTTCTTTACATACATTTCATAAACTACATTTTGTTTCCTATTTATAACTTCATAGTCTTTTATTCTTCCTATATTATATAATTTTTTATCATCGATTAAATCTTTATATGATTTATCTATAACCTCTGATTTTCTTCTCCCCAAAAACTCTTCTGCATAACTTCTATTACAATATAAATTTTTACCATTTATATCTCGATAAAATATATATTCGGGTATACTATCTAAAAGTGATTCTAATATTTCATTTGAATATTTATAATCTACTTGCATTGTACTCCCCCCCTTTAGTAAATTTTTATTATTAGTATTCTTATGCCATTATATCGATATAACTTTAAATATATACTTTTTTAATATATTATCACCCAATTTATGCAAAAATGTAATATATTGTCTATTTTTCTTATGATAATATATTACATTCATTTTGTGTATTTTTCAATACGCTTTGCGTATTTAAATAACCTATTTTATATTTTTTTACTTATTATTTTAATTATATTTTTATTAATACTGTTTTTTATAATAAATCATTGAGAAAAAATAACCCAACATTTATACTTAAAATAAGGCGGTGACAATAAATGAATAAGCGACTAAAAACTCTTAGAACTCAACTTGGTATGTCCCAAAAACAATTTGGCGAAAAATTACATTTATCCGTTAGTCAAATTTCTTCATATGAAAATAATTACAGAAATATACCTGAACGTACTATTCTAAATATAATTAGAGAATTCAATGTTAACCCAAAATGGATTAGACAAGGTTTAGGAGATATTTTTAATAAAACGGAAAACACTAATCAGAAGTTAATAGAAAAATTTAATGCTCTATCAACTGATGATCAAAAATTTATAATTAAAATAATTGATTGTCTTTATGATTCTTCTCTTAAAGAAAAAATATAGACACAGGAATAATACTATTATTATTCCTCTATCATTCAATTCCACTTTGCGAAATATGAAATTTTATTTGCGTAACAATTAATAGTTATAACTAATATATTTGCATTATTTTCATAAAAAATGACCTATAAATAGGTCATTCAACTTATTTTACTCAACTATTAAAATCTAACTTACTTTTCTTAAATCATAGTCCCTTTTTTATTAAAAACATT
>NZ_JANKBY010000109.1:0-10666 GCF_024621905.1 Terrisporobacter muris | reverse complement strand
AATACCACCTTTAACTAATTATTTCAATAATATTTTTTTATTTTATTATAATTATATATATGAATACACATTAAATTTTTCACATTTTCTTACAATTATATTCGTACTAAAACAAAAAAATGATGCAATACATCTCTCTTAGCATTTATATGGGTAAGAGTTTACTATAATAATATCCTTTTACCTTTTTATTTCTACACAAATAAAGACAGGATTTCACATCCTGTCTTTTTTATATGTTATTTATGATTTATTTACCTATATTATCTCTGCTTCTTCTAACTGCTTTAAAAAATCCCCCAAATCTTTTCTAGCATCTGATTTTTTTACCATGTACGTTTTTGTTATTAAAGATAAAATTTCTTCTTCACTTTTACATTCCCCTAAATTTTTCCAAACTAAAGCTTCTACTTCACTTAGACTAATTAGTCTGTTGCAACCTTTTTCTGATGTATTTTTGGGCATAAGAATATATTCGCCAGCAAATTTACGTAGATTAAAATCTTTTTTAATTTCCATAATTCCTCCCCCTTATATTCAAAGTTTTCCATCATCACATTATATGTCTTTTGTTAAATAAAATTTGCATAAATCTTTTCAGAAAAGTAGCCACCAATTAAATTCTACTTTAGTGCTACTTTAATGTCAACAAGCGAATCATACTTTTTTAATACATTTCTTTACAAAATAAAGCATTGTATTAAAATAATTTATTTGTTTTTGTTATTTATTAATTAATTTTATAACAAAATAAAGAAAGTAGTCACATTTTGCGACTACTTTCTCTATTTTGTGGAAAACTTCTAGAATTAATTAATATTAACAAATATTGAGATGTAAAAAATTAATTTTTGAGAAACAGAGTTGCCTGAAGCGGAGCGAAGGCATCTCATTTGAGTAACGGATTTATCCGAAGTGGTAACGAGGATATATCGTTGACGATATGCTTCTCAAATTTAACGACATAGCGAAGCGAATTTTTTATTCTTTTACGGATTCTACTTTTAAAATTTCACTATTTGTATTGGAAAAATGTATCGTATTCGTACTAACACTTTTTCCAGCTTCAACTTTTTCAAACTTAGCACGATAAGTTATTCCACCTAGATAACAATTCCCCTGCGAAATAGTTTTATAATATACATACACTGTATTTAAATTTTTATCACTTAAATTTTCTACAGTAATTTTTTTATTTTCAGTAGTTATAGCTACTTGAGATTCCATAGTTGATAGATTACTCACCATATTATTTTTTGAGTCTAAGTATACATATTTATCCTGTGAATTAAATTCTATCTTACCACTAGATTCCATTGCAAGAGTACATGCACCTGGTTTCAAATTAGTAATTTTAAATTTTATAGTATCAGTTTTACCTGTTATTTTCATAGTTATTTCACCATAATCAATAACCTCTTGCGAAGTATTCTTTACTATTATAGCTAATACATTCTCTTTATTTACATCACTACCATCTTCTATAAACTTCCCAGAATATTCACCAATACTTACAATCTCCATGTTTTTATATGGAATAGAATAAGGAATACTCATTCCACCTACAGTTGTATTTTGTCCATTATCTTCACTTACTTCACCTTCACCTGAAGTATAACCTTCTATTTTATCAATATCCAGTTTATTTATATCAACTACTAATTTTTCTTCTTCAGCAATCGGATCTACTTTCTCTTCTACTTTTACATTAGTTTTTTCAGCTGCTTTATCTTTTTCTACATAGTATCCTATGACGCCTAAACCCGTTAGACATATTAAGATAGCAGATATTATAATTATTAATATCTTCTTCAAAATAACCTCTCCTCATCTCCCATTTTTCATAATAATTGTCTTTATAATAGCATTTATTTTAATTAAATTCCCTTTGTTTTATATAATAATTTTATTGTATCTTATATTAGTAAGTTTTTCAAACAAAAAATAAGCTTCATTTTGTAATATTACTAAAAAAAGTTGCTAAACACAGCAACTCTTTATCTATGTTAACAACTTAGATTTTACATAAACTACACCCTCGTATATTTTCAACAAAATCCCTCTTATAGGAAGTAAAACCATCCACACTTTGAAAACATTTTCCCAAAAATAAGAATAACAATCTAACACTCTTCCTTTTCTAATTATCTTTCGAGCTACCGCCACCACATTACAAGGCCTAACCCATCCATCAAACTGTAAGTTTCCATCACCAATAGTTAAGTATCCCAAGTCTGATATGTCATGAATTCTATGAAGTAAGTATTTGCCATGCTTTGACTTGAATAATATAATTTCACCTTTATTTAATTTAGTAAAATTTCTTTTTTCAAGTATTACTTTATCCCTATTTTCTACTATTAACGGTGACATAGACTTACCTTTAACTGTGACTATTGCTTCATTTACTTTGCTTAATAATTCTTCAATATTAGGATATAAATCCTGGTTAGAAAATTTATTTATATTTCTAATCATAAGACTTCCTCCTTTACTTAAATATCAGCGATACCCTTATAATATAATTCTACTAATAGATTCCAAATCCTTTATTATAAATATGATTTCTAAAATATTGTTAATAATTACAAGCATTAACAATTCATAATACTTTTAAACCTTCCACATTATTTTATAAATACGCATAGTTTTTATTTTATAGAGTCTAGTTTTACAATATTTGTTATAATACAATTATGAATTTCAATTAAACATAGAAAAGGGGGAGAATTTTTGACGCAAAAAAATAAAAAATTCAAATTTGCAAAAGTAGTAATTATATTATTAGCATTATTAATAGCCATTCCAGTTTTTACATTCTACTCTTTTTACAATAAGTTAAATACAACAAGTGCAAGTGTTGAAGATACTTATGAATCTAAATATGAAAAAGTAGATGGTATAACAAACATATTATTATTGGGTACTGATGGAAGAGAAAAGGAGCTAGCTTATCGCTCTGACTGTATGATGATTGCAACTATTGATTCCAACAATAAAAATATAAAATTAACTTCTCTTGCTCGTGATACTTATGTAGATATTCCAGGTAAAGGGAAAGGTAAACTAAATGCAGCTTATTTTTGGGGTAAAGAAAAATTATTATTCCAAACTATTGAAGAAAACTTTGAAATAAAATTGGATAAATTTATTCAAGTTGACTTTGATAATTTGATGAACATTGTGTTTATATTAGGTGGAGTGGAAGTAGACGTTAAAGAACATGAGGTCGATATAACTAATAAATATATTGTACCTTCATATCAGCAATGTACTTATTCTAATAAAGGGGACATGAAGCTTTTAAGTTCACCTGGCAAACAAGTGCTAAATGGATATCAAGCTATTGCTTATACTAGAATAAGAATTACAGATAGTGCTATACATAGAGATCAAAGACAACGAACAGTTATTCTTTCTATGATAGATACTGTAAAAGATATGGATTTTTCTAAATATCCTCATTTATTAAATACATTACTTCCATATGTATCTACAAACCTTACTCCACAAGATATAATAAACATAGCTTTTACAGCATATAATTTTAAACCACTAACTATAAAACAAGGACAATTCCCAATAATCGATAACGTCCATGTTAAAGGCGGTAAATATAAAAACGCCGGATGGGTTTGGCTATATGATTTAAACTCAAGACAAGTTTTACAAGACTTTATAAATAATGATATTGATATGGATAAGCACGAATATTTAAAAGATAATAGTAATGTACAACTTAATTATTAAATTTAAAAGATAATACAAAATGCTGTAGCATAGGTTTAGTCACTTATGCTACAGCATTTATTTATAAAAAAGTTACATCTTAACCATAGATGCACCTGTTAAAGTCGTTCTATATATATTATCACTAAGCACTCCTTCAAATGGATCATATGAATCAATTACAACTCTTCCAAAATACATTCTACTATTCGAAGTATTTATACTGTAATACCATTGATTTTTACTTGCTTTTTTTATAGTCTTTCGGCTGCTTCCATCTAACTTCATTGAGCATATACTACCATTTGTATTGATATAATACATTTTATTATTATATAAATTTATGCCTTTAGTAAAATGCTTTGATAAACGTTTGTTATTTTTTCCAGTAGAAGATATTTTGTATACTTGGCAAGTATCGTCATTTTCATCATAAAGATTTTTATCATTATAAATTGTATAGTATATATTTCCTTTATAATAAACCATATCATCTATACAAGACTCTTCTTTTTTGCCTGATTTATATTTATAAACTGTTGTTCTAGACTTAGTTTTTTTGTTTATTTTGTAGATTATAGAAGTCTCATCCCCTATAGCTGATATGTATATATAATCTCCAGATAATGACATGTCACCTATATATCTAGATGTTGTAGTATATAAAGTTGATACAGTTTTCTTAGTTGATAAGTTATAACGACATAAAGATGACACTTCATCATAATTACTATTCGTTGTTTCCTTTATGTAGTATAAGTAATTATCTTGTACAATAAATGAATTATATCCGTAATTTCCTATTAATTTAGTTTTTCCTGTACCATCAGTTTTAACTCTATATATTCCATAGTTGTTACCTGAATCATATACTCCCACATAATATATATAATTTCCAACTACATTTATGTATGGCTCTTCTGCTGCATTATTTACTATTTGTTTTTTTGTACTTCCATTTTTATAAGTTCTGTAAATATAATAATAGTTTGACTCTTCAGTTTTTTTGTATATCTTACTGCTTCTTACATAAGAGTAGTTCCCTCTGGTCGCTGAGTAGCCTCCGTTACTTATGTTTGAATTGCTGTTACCATATACTGAGGCTGCATCAACATTCTTTGTAAAACCACAAGTAATTATTGTGCATACCACTAATACGGCAGATAAAATTTTCTTTAATTTACTCATATATTCCCTCCATAATCCTTATATAAGTTTAATATATCCCAATATAACCTTTTCCTCTATATTTCTTATTAAATTGTAATATATTTATAAGTTATCTAATTATATTTTTGAACTTGACAAATTTCGACTTTTTTTATAAAATATACGCTGGAACTTAAATAAAATATTCCTTATCAAGAGAGGTGGAGGGACTGGCCCTATGAAACCCAGCAACCGGTCGAAAGACAAAGGTGCTAATTCCTACAGAAGAATTCTGGAAGATAAGATTACGTATATAATCTCTTTCTTACCGGAAAGAGATTTTTTTATATAAAATTTTAATCAAAACTCATATTTTAGTTAAATTATTTCTGATTTAAAATCAAATTATAAGGTAATAAAATAAATAGAATTAAAGGAAATGGAGAAATACAAGTAATATGATCAAAATAGATACAAAAACAATAGTGACAATCGGCGTTGCTGCTGCTCTTTATGGAGCCTTAGGATTTGTTGGAATTCCCATTGGTCCCAATACACAATTAAAACCTGCCATAGCACTACTTGCAATCTTTTCTGCTCTATTTGGTCCATTAGTTGGATTTTCAATGGGCTTTTTAGGTCATATGCTGACTGACATGATTGCTGGTTGGGGAATCTGGTGGGGCTGGGTAGCAAGCTCTGGTATTATGGGTCTTTTTATGGGCCTAGTTTTCAGATGCAAGAAATTTAGCATAAAAGATGGTTTATGCAATAAGTTCCACGTTTCATATCTTGTAATTACAGGTATGATTGGTATTATCTTAGCATTTATATTTGCTGCTGGTTTCGACGTAGTTGTTATGGGTGAACCTTTAGACAAAATGAAAATTCAAGCTGCTCTTGCCATATTTACAAATGGAATAGTATTTTTAGGTATTGGAGTTCCAACTATACTAGGTTTCGTTAGAGCAAATAAAAAAAATAGTGGATTAAAGATTGAGGACTAAAGTCTCAATCTTTAATCCACTATGGCGCCAACGATATGGCTTTGCTCGCGCTTCAGCCATCTCCGTTGCTTAAAATTTTTATAACATAGCGCCAACGATATGGCTTTGCTTACGCTTCAGCCATCTCCGTTGCTTAAAATATCAATCTAAAAATCGAGGACTAAATAAAGTAAAAAATAAGGAGAATATAATGATAAGTTTTAAAAACTTTAGTTTTAAATACAACAATGTAGTTGATAAAACTTTAAAAAATATAGATATAACTATAAATAAAGGTGAAAAAGTCTTAATAGTAGGACCAAGCGGTTCTGGAAAATCTACTCTTTCTCATTGTATAAACGGACTTATTCCTTTTTCATACAGTGGTGAAATTGAAGGCGAACTTATAATAGATAATATTAAACCTTATGAAAAAAGTTTATCGGATGTAAGTAAAAAAGTCGGTACAATAATGCAAGATCAAGACTCTCAATTTATAGGCCTTTCTGTTGGAGAAGATGTTGCATTTAACTTTGAAAATGACGCCATACCAGTTAAAGAAATGAAAGTTAAAGTTGTAAATGCACTCGAATTAGTAAACATGGTTGATTTTATTAATCACAGTCCTTATGAATTATCCGGAGGACAAAAACAAAGAGTCTCATTAGCTGGAGTTCTTGGCAATGATGCTGAAATACTTCTTTTCGATGAGCCTTTAGCTAACTTAGATCCAGCTAGCGGAAAAGAAGTCATGGAGTTAGTTAATAGTATTCATGAAAAAACAAACAAAACTATTATAATAGTTGAACATAGAATTGAAGATGTTCTAGAACAAGCTTTTGATAAAGTTATTGTTATAGACAGAGGTGAAGTTAAAGCTATTGGTACTCCTGATGATATCTTAAAATCAGACATATTGTCAAAAAGCGGACTTAGAGAACCTCTTTATGTATCTGCTATGAAATATGCCAATTGCAATCTAGATAAAATAAATAACTTAAGAGACTTCAATAACTTGGACGAAGACTCTAAAGAAAAAATTAAAAATTGGTTCAACAATGAATCTAAAAATCTTTCTATGAAGAACAATAATAAGGAAGAAAAAATTCTAGAGGTGATGAACTTAACATTCTCTCATGATAAAAATAAAAATACTTTAGAAAATGTATCTTTCCACCTTAATAAAGGTGAAATTCTAGCTGTTCTAGGAAACAATGGTGCAGGAAAATCTACTTTATGCAGAGTTATAACAGGAATATTAAAATCTAAAGAAGGTAATATCTTCTTAAAAGACGAGTGTATAGACTCTTGGAGCATAAGTAAAAGATGTTCTTCCATAGGATATGTGATGCAAAATCCAAATCAAATGATATCTCAACATATGATAAAGGACGAAATTGCCTTAGGATTAAAATGCAGAGGGTATTCAAAAGAAGAAATAGATACAAAAGTTGAAGAAGTGCTAAAAATTTGCGGTCTATACCCTTATAGAAACTGGCCAGTTACAGCACTTAGCTACGGTCAAAAGAAAAGAGTAACTATAGCATCTATTTTAGCAATAAATCCAGATGTTATAATTCTTGATGAGCCAACTGCTGGCCAAGATCACAAACACTACACTGAGTTTATGGAGTTTATAAAAACTTTAGCAAACAAAGGAATTTCTATAATCCTTATAACTCATGATATGCAATTAACACTAGAGTATTGTGATAGAGCCATGGTACTTTCTGCTGGTAAAAAAATAGCAGACAATAAACCATCATGTATTTTAACTGATGAAAATATTATAAAACAAGCAAACTTAAAAGAAACGTCATTATCAACTTTAGCAAAAGCTATTGGTATGGAAACTCCAGATGATTTTGTACAATTCTTTATTGATTATGAAAGATAGGTGAAAGACAATGAGTAGAGCCCAAACTCTATATATTGAGGGTGACTCTATTTTCCATAGATTAAGTGGTGTAAGTAAAATATTATTATTCCTTACTTGGACAATGATAACAGTAATGTTTCTTGATATAAGAGTGTTCTTAGTTATGGGAATAATTAGTGCAATCATGCTTTATTTTGCACAAATACCATCAAAAACATTAAAACCACTACTATGGATAATGGTTGTTTTCAATATAATAAACGTAATTTTTATACTACTAATAACGCCACAGTATGGAAGTGAATTAGTAGGAACAAACACAGAACTAATCAACATAGGATATGCATATATAAACAAAGAGACTCTATTCTATGTTTTAACTATATCATTAAAATATGCAGTACTAATGCCAATAACTGCTATTTTTATATTCACAACACATCCAAGTGAATTTGCCAGCAGTTTGAACAAAATAGGTATACCATATAAAATTGCTTATGCTGTAAATATAGCATTTAGATATATCCCTGATGTACAACGTGAGTACAGAGATATTCTAGATGCTCAACAAGCAAGGGGACTAGCATTCCACAAAGGCGAAGGTAGCATCGGCGAGATTTTAAGAAATTACACTACAATATTCGTACCATTAGTTTCTTCTTCTATTAAAAGAATTGAAACTGTTTCAAATGCTATGGAACTAAGATCTTTTGGTAAGAAAAGAAAAAGAACTTGGTATAGTTATGAGAAATTAAAAGGGTTGGATTTAGCCTTTATAGTAGGGTGCATCTTAGTATTTATAGTAGCAGTTTATTTAAAAAGCAATGTAATAACAGAATTCTATTATCCATTATAAAATATAAAAATAATGAAAAGCCTGGGTTAATGATAAATATACCCAGGTTTGTATATAAACCTGATTATTTCTTTTTATGCAATACGACAACAATTTACAGTTTACTACCCAAAACTTACTTTTAACTAAATAATAATCTAAAATTGATGATTACATAATTTATTATAATTCTAAGAGATACAAAAAATTGAATTGTATGACACTACTAAAATATATTAAGTATATTAAAAAAATTATTGTAGTTAAAAAGTGCTAATTTAAAATTAGCACTTTGTTTAAAATTATATTATATTACTTATCTACTTTTTAGGTATATTCAATTTTGATACACCTTTTAAAAGAATTTATTTGGTTTTATATCTAAATTTACCACTCTTCTCTTCTAAACACATGTTTTATTCCTTTTGTTGTTATAAATAAAATCGATAAAATACAAATAGATAGTAATGCTCCACTACCATCAATAAATACATCAGTTAAGTTTCCATTTCTACCATCTATAGCTATTTGAGATCTTTCATCAAATACTGCAAACAAAACAGAAAAAGTAAATGATAAGCACGCAGATAAAAATACTTGTTTCGAGAAAGAATATATTACAAGCATTGAAATTCCTCCTATGATAGCATACATAGAAAAATGTGCTGCTTTCCTTACAATCATGCTTTTACTATATTTTTTCAGCTCACTCATTACCGTATCCTTTATTTTTATTAATTTTTCATCCTTTAAAGTAACCTTGTCTCTTATTTCATCTATAATCTCTACAACTGCATTTGATTGAGATTTAGATGTTGAGCCATTTTGACTAGAAAAATAATGCATAGCTCCTATGCTCATTATCAGCAGTAATATATATATAACCTTTTTCATATAAATACCTCCTGTTTCTAATAAATAAACCTCACACCCACTCTAAAAAATTATGGGTGCAAGGTTTAAACTAAACTGTTGTAACAGCTACTTCTTCCATAGATTCAAAATGTTTATCTTCAGACTTACCTCTTAAGAATGATATAAAATCATCTCTAAGCTCAGGTCTTTTTAGCGCAAAGTCTACAGTAGCTTCTAAGAAACCTAACTTATCCCCGACATCGTATCTTCTTCCTTCAAAATTATATGCATAAATAGCTTCTTTAGTAGCAAGAGTTTGAAGTGCATCAGTAAGTTGGATTTCTCCACCTTTTCCAGGTTCTTGATTTTCTAATATATTGAATATTTCAGGAGTTATTATGTACCTTCCTAAAATGGCTATATTCGATGGTGCATCTTCAATAGCAGGCTTTTCCACCATGTCTTTTACTTTATATACTCTCTCTTCTATATGCTTTGCATCCAATATTCCATACTTATCTACATTTTCTCTAGCAACTTCTTGAACACCTAGTATTGAAGTTTTGTATTCATCATAAGCATCTATCATTTGTTTTAAACATGGAACTTCTGCATCTACTATATCATCTCCAAGTAACACTGCAAAAGGTTCATCCCCTATAAAACTCTTTGCACAATATACTGCATGACCTAAGCCCTTTGGTTCCTTTTGTCTAATATAATGTATATTTACCATATTAGATATGTCTTGAACCATATTTAACATTTCTTTTTTACCTTTGTTTTCAAGCTCTAACTCAAGCTCTACTGAACGGTCAAAATGGTCTTCTATACATTTTTTATTACGCCCTGTTACTATTAGTATTTCTTCTATTCCAGACTCTATTGCTTCTTCTATTATATATTGTAAGGTTGGTTTATCCACTATAGGCAGCATCTCTTTCGCCTGTGCCTTTGTTGCTGGAAGGAATCTAGTTCCTAATCCTGCTGCTGGTATTATAGCTTTTCTAACTCTTTTTTTCATCTTTTTCTCCCAATTTACTACTTAATATTTTTTCTATAATCTTAATAATTATAATTTTCATCTTATAGTATATCTCAATCTCAGATTTCTGTACATACTTACATTAAAATTACTTAACAAATTATTTTACTCAAAATCTTATATTCTAACCTCACTAAACCATATTAAAATAACATTTATAAGCACTTCCAAACTACATTTTACTTTTT
>NZ_JANKBY010000108.1:0-10720 GCF_024621905.1 Terrisporobacter muris | reverse complement strand
AATTAATATAATTGAAGATATAGTCTTATCTACAGCAGATTATATAAAAGATATAAATAAAAGTATAACATTTGATACAGAAGAAGAAGAGTTAATTCTAGCATGTAATCCAGATGCTATAGAAAAAATAATTTTAAATTTAATTTCTAATTCCCTTAAGTTTACAAATGAAGACGGTGAAATTCATATTGATATAAAAGTGAATCATAATGAAAAGAAACTATTTGTTCATTTAAAAAACAATGGTCCTGCTATATCAGAAGAAGATTCGAAAAAGATATTTGATAGATTTGTTCAAGTGGACAATCATTTAAGAAGAAGTAGTGAAGGTAGTGGAATAGGATTATATCTAGTTAAACGCTTAATTGAAATGCATGATGGAGAAATATGGTTAAATACAGATGTTGAGAGTGGGGTAGAATTTATTTTTTACATTCCCATAAAAACAATAAATAATGAAGACGTAGTTGTCCACTCAATAGAGGATCACTCAAAGATAGATAAATGCAATATAGAATTTTCAGATGTATATTCTTTATAAAATAAAAGATAATGACAATTGAACAAATTAAGTTCAACTGTCATTATCTTTTTATTACTCTAATTCTATAATTTTTGTCCGCATTTAGGACAATATTGAAAATCTTCATTACCTATGTATCCACAATTAGAGCATTTATTCACAGTAGGTTGGTTATAATTTACTAGTTGCAAATCATTTTCTGAAATTAATATGTTATCTCCTCTGTTTATTCTTACTCCTATATCATTATCTAAAATATAAATACTATTACAACAAGTATTTTTTACAAAGTATTTTTTGCTCCATTTAAAAATGGGAATAAAGAAAAAACTAAAACACATATAAGTCATATAAACTTCCATTTTTCCAAAGGCACCACACCTAGGGCAAACTATACTTTGAACATAATCTAACTTCTTTTCTCCATTAGATATACCACCAATAAAAAACATATTATCAACTCCCATATCAATTATATCATAGGATAAAATTGTTAATTAATTATATAAAAATGAAAAACAGTAAATAAAATGACTATTTACCACTAAAAAACTAATATATTTTATCCAAATATGTAGTATAATATATTCTTAAGTTGTAAAAATATATAACTTTTTTAATATGAAAGGGAATTTAAAATATGAAAAAAAATAATAATTTAATATCAACTATAAGAGACTACATTACCATAACAATTGGAGTAATATTAGTAGCATTTGGAATACAATATTTTTATGCACCAAATGAAATAGCAGGTGGTGGCTTAAGTGGATTAGCTTTAGTTATTAGTAACTTCGTTCCTGTACTATCAGTAGGAACTATTATATTTTTAGGTAACTTAATATTATTTGTAATAGCGTTTGTACTAGTAGGTGGAGATTTTGGCATGAAAACGATATATGCAAGTTTTGCATTATCATTTGTAATGGACTTTATGGAGAAGGTAATGCATTCTTATGCATTAACGAATAATTTATTATTAGCAGTTGTAATGGGTACTGTAGTAATAGCAGCGGGTATAGGTATTACTTTCGCGATAAATGCTTCAACAGGTGGAACGGATATACTAGCAAAAATACTTAATAAATATTCTACTATTAACTTGGGAATATCTTTATTGTTAGTTGATTTAGCTGTTGTTATATGTGGAGCTTTAACATTTGGACTAGATAAAGGATTTTATTCTTTATTGGCTGTTGTCATGAATGGATTAGTAGTTGATAGAGTAATAATAATGATAGAGAAAAAACAAAAAGAAAAAGCTAATTTAAATTCTGAAGAAGAGAAGTTAGCTGTTTAAGATAAAAACGTATCAATAGTATTGATACGTTTTTTTTATGGTAATAATAAGTATTTTTCATAATAAAACATATGGAAAATAAATCCTTAGAGGATTATAATATTGAAATATCGATAAATTTGAAGGATTTAGTAAATATTAAATTTAACAATAATTTAAGGAGGAATGGTTTTGAAAGACGTTGTAATTATAGGTGCTGGTATAGTAGGTTGTTCTATTGCCAGAGAACTATCTAAATATAATTTAGGTGTATTAGTAATAGATAAGAATCAAGATGTTTCAGAAGGGATATCTAAGGCAAATAGTGGGATTATACACGGTGGATATAATGAAAAAAAAGGAACATTAAAAGCTAAATTAAATTTAGAAGCCAATAAAATAATAGATTCTTTAGCTGAAGAATTAGAATTTCCTTTCAAAAGAAATGGTTCCTTAGTATTAGCTTTTAACGAAGATGAATTTAAAAAATTAAAAGAACTAAAATCCAACGGTGAAGATTTAGGAATAGAAGAGTTAGAAATTTTAGAAAAAGGTGAAGTTTTAGATTTAGAGAAAAATATAAATTGTGATGTAGTAGGAGCCTTACATATAAAGAATTCAGGTATAGTAAGTCCTTATGAAATGACCTTGGCTTTTGCTGAAAATGCGTGTGAGAATGGAGTAGATTTCTTACTAGGACATGAAGTAATAGATTTGAAAAAACATAAAGACTATTATACTCTGATTATAAAAGATAAAGAGCCTATAGAAACAAAAGTAGTTATAAATGCAGCTGGATTAGGTGGTGCATTTATAAATAATTTAGTAAGTGAAACTAAGTATGAAATAGAAGGAGTAAAGGGAGAATATTGTTTACTTGATAAAATAGCAGGTGAACTTTGTAAAAAGACTTTATTTCAAGTACCAAATGTGTTAAGTAAAGGAGTATTAGTTACTCCAACAGTAGATGGAAATTTACTAATTGGGCCAAACGCTACTCCTAGTGATGCTGACGATATAAAAACTACAAGAAGTGGAATAGATGAAATAATATATAAAAGCAAAAAGACTATGGAAAAAATACCTTTTGATAGAGTTTTAAATACTTTTAGTGGAATAAGGCCTAAGGTGAAAACACAAGACTTTATTATTGAAGAGGTTAAGGATGCTAAAAACTTTATTAATGTAATAGGAATAGATTCTCCAGGTTTAACTTGCGCTCCAGCTATAGCTAATTATGTAATAGATTTAATAAAAGAGAATCTAAAATTAGAAGAGAAAATAAACTTTAAAGCTCATAGAACAAAAATGATAAGAATGAGTGAACTTAGTATAGAAGAAAAAAATAAATTAATATGTTCAAACCCTACTTATGGGAAAATGATATGTAAATGTGAATTTGTTACAGAAGGTGAAATAATAGATTCAATAAAAAGACCTTTAGGAGCAAGAACTTTAGATGGAGTAAAAAGAAGAACAAGAGCGATGATGGGAGGGTGTCAAGGAATTGGCTGTATGATACCTATAAGCGCTATTTTAAGTAGAGAATTGGATATAGACATAAGTGAAGTTAATAAAGATGTTGAAAATTCTTCAGTAGTAGGATTTAAGGAGGATTAACCTATGGCAGTATATGAATTAATAATTGTAGGTGGCGGTGCAGCAGGTATGCTTTGTGCCATAGAAGCTAAAAGATTGGGTATAAAAAATGTATTATTAATTGAAAAAGATAATATACTTGGAGGAGCATTGTGTCTAGGAAATTACAATATAAGTAATGAGTTAAAGATTACAGGAAAATTTTACAGAAAATATTTAATAGAAGAATATGAAAGATATAACATTGAAACAAAATTAAATACAATGGTATTAAAGATTGAAGAAAATAAAGAAGTTCTTTGTACAAGCCCAGCTAATGGAATTGAAAAGATAAAAGGTGATAAAATTATATTAGCAAATGGAGCAAAAGAAGGATCTAGAAAAGCTATAGCTATGGTGGGAAGTAGATGTTCAGGCATATATACTGTAGGAATGGCAAAGAAAATTTTTGCTATGGACAATATAGTACCAGGTAGAAAAATACTTATAAATGGTTGGAATACCTTATATATGATTGAGAAAGAGCTAAAAAGAAGCAATGTAGAAATTGTAGGAATTATTTCAGACAAAGAAGACATAAACACTTATGGATTAACAGAAAATATTTATTATAATTATGAAATATCAAATATACAAGGTAGAGGTAGAGTGGAAAAAGTAATTTTAAACAATGGTGATGAAGAAATAGAAGTGGCTTGTGATACAATATTATTTGCAAAATCGCAACTTTCAGATGGATTAGTTGCTATGAGAAGTGGAATTAAATTAAATCCAGATACTACTGGACCAGAAGTTAATGATGAATATATGACTTCAAAAGAAGGGGTATATGCTTGTGGAAATGGCATTTATATTCATAATTATATTGAAGAAATAGAAAGAGAAAGTTCATTAATAATCGAGGAAATAATAAATAATAAATAAAGAAAAGGATGAAATGTAATTATTTTATATTTCATCCTTTTCGACTATAAAAATCAAATTTTTCAACTTAATTGTATACTATTTTTATGATAGAAAAAACAATGTGAAAAGTATAAAAATAATGAGGAAAATTAAAAAAATAACAAAGCATATAATGAGATAAAACTATGATACTATATATAAGGAACTATTATGATATAAAGGGGGATGTATTGTAAATGTATTCGGTTTTAATTATGGGAGGTAGTGACTTTGTTGGTTCATCATTAGCTAAGTACTTAATTAAAAAGAAATATGATGTGGACATAATGACTAGAGGAATTAGATCAATCGATTATGATGGGATAGGAAAACATCTGATTTGCAATAGAAAAAATGCAGATGAAATGAAGATGATTTTAAAAGATAAGAAGTATGATTATGTTTATGATATAAGTATAAAGAATAAAGAAGATGCAGAAATACTTATTGAAAATTTAAATAGTGAAGTGTTAAAAAAGTATATAGTCATATCATCTCAGGAGAATAATATTAAAAAGGAAGAACTGAGGATAGATGAATTTATTAAGAATACGCCCATTCCTTATATTATAATTAGACCATCTAATATATATGGAGATAAAAATAAAATATCCAAAGAAGAATATTTTTTTCATAAAATAGAAAAATCAATTCCAATAAAAATCCCTAAAAACAGTAATTTAAAAGCACAATTTATTTATATAGATGATTTTGTAAAGGTATTATTTAGCTTAATAAAAACTACTTATGTTAGAGAAATATATAATGTAACAAATCCTCAATTAATCTCATTAGAGGAATACATTAATACATGTAGTGAAATTGTAGGAAAAGAAGCTAATATTAAATATATTGATGCAAATATTATTGATGCAGATATAAAACAAAAGTTTGAAAGAAATTACTTAGATATAGATAAAATAATACAGCATGGATTATATATTCCAAATATATTATTAAGTGATGGAGTATCACTCTTATATGATTGGTATAAAAAAGTTTACCAAGAGAAAATAAGTATAAAGGATAAAATAGAAAAAGTATTACAAATAGGATAAAACAAAGATATTACTAAGCCTTTACCATGAAAAAGTGGTGAAGGCTTTTTGTCTAAAAATTAGAAAAATTTATGAAAAAAGTAAAAAATAATACTATAATAATATTAATGTTATTTTAGGATAATATATTAACAATTTGATATAAGGAGTTTGGAATATGGAAAAAGTAGAAAGTTTTAAATTGGATCATAATAAAGTAAAAGCACCTTATGTAAGAAAATGTTGTGTGCTAGATGGAAAAATGGGGGATAAAGTTAGTAAATTTGACTTAAGATTTTTACAGCCGAATGTGGAAGCTTTTGGGACGGCAGCTATACATGGTTTAGAGCACTTATTAGCGACATACTTAAGAGAAGAAATGGATAACATAATAGATTTATCTCCAATGGGATGTAGAACAGGTTTCTATTTGATAATGTGGGGGGACGTAGAGCCTAGCTTAGTTAAATTAGGATTGGAAAGAGCTTTACAAAAGGTGATAGACTGTAAAGAGATGGTAGCAGCTTCTGCAGTAGAATGTGGAAACTACAGAGATTTATCACTATTTGGGGCACAAGAGTATGCAAAAAAAGCATTGAAAGAAGGGTTCTCTTTAAATATTTATGGAGAATAATATGAAGGATAATATTAAAAATTTAATTGAAATAGATGAGAGGGAAGTTTTAAGATATTTACAATATAAGGATCAAGATATAGAGAGTGATTTATCAGATAAAATTAAACAGTGTATAAAAAAAACAAAAGAAATTATAAATCCTAGATTTGTATTTAGAAAATATGGAGTAAAAAAATCAAAATTTTTTAATAAAAAGAATGAAGTTTATTTGGAGGGGTCTAATCTTATTTTACAAAGTGATGATGTATATAATTTGTTATTAGAATGTGACGAATGTATATTAATGTCTGCTACTTTAGGGTTAGAGGTAGAAAGAGAGATTAGAAAATTAACTTATACAGATTTAACAAAAGGAATTATAATAGATGCTTGTGCTACAACAGCAATAGAAGAAGCTTGTGATATAGTACAAGATAATATAGCGAAACAACTATTAAAAGAAGATAAATATATAACCTATAGATATAGCCCAGGATATGGAGACTTATCTATAGAAAAAAATTCAGATATTAATAATCTATTAAACAGTCAAAAAGAAATAGGATTAACTGTAACAGATAGTGGAATAATGATTCCTAGAAAATCTGTAGTAGCTTTAATTGGAGTTTCTCATAAAGGAATTGGTAATACTAAAAAATCTTGTGAGAATTGCAATAATAGACATAATTGTGATTATAAAAAGGAGGGCGATGGTTGTGGGAATTAAAGAATATCTAAAAGATAATTTACTAATATTTGATGGTGCAATGGGAACAATGCTTCAAAAAGAAGGCCTTCCTATTGGGGATAACCCAGAAATATTTGGAATGAAAAATCCTGATAAATTACTGAAAATACATAAAAAATATTTAGAAGCTGGTTGTAATGTATTAACTACAAATACATTTGGATGTAATGAATTAAAAGTTACTAAACTAGGATATACAGTAGAAGAAATAATTGATAATGCTATTACAATAGCAAAGCAAGCAATAGGTGAAAGTGATAAAAGCAAGCCTAGATTCGTGGCGCTAGATATTGGACCAATAGGAGAAATGTTAGAACCTATGGGAACATTATCTTTTGATAGAGCTTATGAAATATTTAAAAGACAGGCTATACAAGGCGAAAAAAGTGGTGCTGATTTAATTATAATAGAAACAATGATGGATCTTTACGAGGCTAAGGTTGCAGTTCTTGCAGCAAAAGAAAATACAAATCTACCAGTTATATGCACTATGACATTTGATGAAAATGGAAGAAGTTTTACAGGATGCTTACCTGAGGCTATGGTTGCTACTATAGAAGGATTAGGAGTAGATGCTCTTGGAGTGAATTGTTCTCTTGGTCCAAAACAGCTTTTACCAATAGTAAAAATAATTACAGAGTTAGCAAATGTTCCAGTAATAGTTCAAGCAAATGCAGGTTTACCTGTAATTGAAAATAATCAAACAGTATATAAAATGACTGCCAAGGAATTTTTCCAAGGAGTAAAAGAGTTTGTTGATTTAGGAGTATCTATTATAGGTGGATGTTGTGGAACTAATGAAACTTTTATTAAAGAGATTTGTAATAATATAGATCAGTTACAAAAGAAAGAACCTAAAAGAAGAGAATCTACAATTGTGTGTTCTGCTGCTAAATATGTTGATATACAAGGGCCTGCCATAGTTGGAGAAAGGCTAAATCCAACTGGAAGACAACCACTGATAGATGCGTATACTAGTGGAAGCAATGATTATGTAATAAATCTAGCACTTGAACAAAGTAAAGAAGGTTCGGAAATTCTAAATGTTAATGTTGGAGTACCAGAATTAGATGAAGAAAAAGCTATGAAAAGAGTGGTAAAGGGCATACAAGAAGTTGTAGATACGCCTTTACAAATAGATTCATCAAATGTAGCGGCCTTAGAAGCTGGTCTTAGATATTACAATGGTAGAACCATAGTAAATTCAGTTAATGGTAAAGAAAAGTCCTTAGAAACAATATTACCTCTTGTTAAAAAGTATGGAGCTTGTGTAGTAGGTCTAACTTTAGATGAAGAAGGAATACCAAGTACTGCAGAAGGTAGATTTAATGTGGCAAAAAAAATAGTTGAAAGAGCAGAAGAATATGGAATAAAAAGAAAAGATATTTTTATAGATTGTCTTTCTCTTACAGTATCAGCCCAACAAGATGAAGCTATGGAAACTATAAAAGCAATAAAAATGGTAAAAGAAAAATTAGGTTGTAAAACTATATTAGGTGTTTCGAATATATCTTTTGGTATACCTAATAGACAGGGATTAAACAATACCTATTTAAATTTGGCACTGGGATCAGGTCTAGATTTACCTATAATAAATACAGAAGATAAAGCAATGGTAGAGTCTGTATATGCTTACAAAGTAATAAGTAATATGGATAAAGGTTGCTTAGAATATATTGAAAAATTTAGAGATGTTTCAAAAGATAATAAACAAAAAGAAAGTAAAAATCATGATAATTTAACATTGGAAGATGCTATTGAAAGAGGATTAAAAGAGGAAGCTAAGGATTTAACTTTGCAAATTTTAAGTTCGAAAGATGAGCACTACGTTTTAGATGAAGTTTTAATACCAGCTTTAGATGTGGTAGGATCTAAGTATGATAAAGGTGAGTTATTTTTACCACAAATGATACAATCAGCAGAAACGGTAAAAGTTTCATTAAATATTATAAAAGAGAGATTGAGTAAGAATAATAATACATCTTCAAAAGGAAAAATAATAGTTGCTACTGTTCAAGGCGATATACATGATATTGGTAAGAATATAGTAAAAATAATGCTTGAAAATTATGGATATGAGGTTATAGACTTAGGTAAAGATGTTCCTATTGAGGAAGTAGTAAAAAGAGCTAAAGAAGAAAATATAGAGCTTATAGGCCTTAGTGCTTTAATGACTACTACTGTAGAAAATATGAAAAAAACAATATGCGCTTTAAAAGAAAATGGTATTAATGCAAAAGTGTTTGTAGGTGGTGCAGTAGTTACAGAAGAGTATGCACAAAAGATAAATGCAGATTACTATTCTAAAGATGCAAAGTCTGCAGTAGAAATAGCTAAAATAAATTTTAACAATAAAATATAATTGAAAAAAAATATGAAAATATGTTAGAATAGAGAAGCAGTTTATAATTTTATGTACTAAAAATAAGTAAAATATATATTATAAATTGTGTTAATATGTTAATATTAAATAATAACTAATCTATTGCTTAGATTAGACAAAATTAAAAATTTCTCGTCAACATAAAAAGAGGCTATTTGATAGCCTCTTTTTGTTTTAAATAAAGTCAATTCATTAATAAATAATTTAAGTTTAAAACGCCCAATTTCCATCTTTAAAAATTTGTATTGTTTCTCCATTATGAGTTTCTCCAACTATATCTAAGTCAGGAGAACCAATCATAAAGTCAACATGAGTTAAACTATCATTGATACCATATTTGTCGTATTCTTCTTTTGGTAAGTCAGCGCCACCTTTTATACAAGTAGCATAAGCTGAGCCAAGAGCTAAGTGACAAGAGGCATTTTCATCGTACAGTGTATTGTAAAATACTACATTTGTATCTGATATAGGTGATGAATAAGGCACTAGGGCTACTTCACCTAAGTAGTGAGAACCTTCATCTGTTTCAATAAGGTTCTTTAACGTTTCTTCACCTTTTACAGCAGAGCATTCTATAATTTTTCCGTCTTTAAATGTTAAAGAAAAATCATCTATAACATTTCCACCATAAACTAAAGGTTTAGAGCTATGTACAACACCGTTAACTTGGTATTTATGAGGAAGAGTGAAGATTTCCTCTGTTGGCATATTTGGATTAAAGTTAACTCCGTTAGGATCTATAGAAGCGCCACTTTCCCAAGTATGATTATCAGGTAAACCTATAGTTAAATCTGTTTTAGCTGATTTATATTTTAATGTCTTAAAATTCTTTTCATTTAAGAAGTCAGTTTTTTCTTTTAAATTTTCATTATGTTCATGCCAAGCAGAAACAGGATCATCATTGTCTACTCTTGTACATTTAAATATTAAATCCCAAAGTTTTTCTACAGCTTCTTCCTCTGATACATCTGGGAAAATCTTATGAGCCCAAGGCTTTGTTGGAACAGAAACTATGCTCCATTTACACTTGTCAGTTAATGTGTAAGATCTCCATTCTTTTAAAGCTATACCAGAAGCCTTTTGATAGTTAGCTATTCTTTCAGGATCTACATCTTTAAGTAAATCAGGGTTAGCAGCATGAATACTTAAGAAAGCTCCTCCTTCTTTTGCTATATCTACATATTGATCTGATACCCAGTGAGGAAACTCATTGAAAACTTCATCTGGTGCATATAAATATCTCGATAAAGAGCATTGTTCATCTGACCACTCGACAAATACGTTTCTAGCACCATTTTTATAAGCAGATTTAACAGCAAGTCTTACAAAATCAGCACACTCAATTGGAGTTCTAATAAGTAAAGTTTGGTTTGGTTGAATATTTACGCCAACCTTAATTGCTAGTTCAGCATATTTTTCTAAATTTCTATTAAAATCCATTTTAATCCTCCTGTTACAAAATATTCTAATAACATTATAACATTATATTATAGTTTTAATCATATTAATAATAATCATGCATAAACTTATTATAGTAGTTTCATGAAATAAATATTTTTATAAAAAAACTGTACAAAAACAAAATATTAT
>NZ_JANKBY010000107.1:0-10776 GCF_024621905.1 Terrisporobacter muris | reverse complement strand
TTCAACATATTAATTTAATATTTAAATTATCCATAATTAAAATCCAAGGGGAGTTAAGTTAATGAACTATAATGCTAGTATAGGTTTAAAAATAAAAGAACTAAGAAATGCAAAAAAATTCACACTTAAATATCTAAGTGAGGAAACTAATTTATCAATAGGTTTTTTGTCTCAGTTGGAAAGGGGAATGACTAGCGTGGCCGTTGATTCTCTTGCTAAGATTGCAAAGGTACTAGAAGTAAATCTTCTAGACTTTTTTGACTATGCTGACGAAAACAGTAAATCTTGTATCACAAGAAGTTATGATAGAAAGTACACTGCAATAGATTCAGAAATTATTCAATACACTTTAAATAAAGATACCTTTGCTTATGATATGCTTCCAAGAGTGCAACAATTAATGCCACACAAATATAAGGAATCTGAAGATATAGAACTATATTCTCATGAGGGTGAAGAGTTTATTTATGTACTTGAAGGTGTTTTAACCTTAAATATTGATAATACAGTAACTGATTTATATCCTGGTGATTGTGCCCATATTAAATCAACTTCACCACATAACTGGAGTAATAATACATCAAAAATAGTAAAAATACTTACAGTAAATACTCCTAACCCTTTCAAAAAATAATTTCACATAAATGAATTTTTCTATAAAAAAGGATATGAAGCTCATATCCTTTCTTCAATTATTACCACTTTTATCTCCTTTTCATTGATTTCTTAATTTTATATCTGATTCTTTATGAATTTAATAGCATAGCTTCATTTTTTATGTAAAGATGAAGCTATATTTTTTGTATAATTTTATTTTAAATATAAAATATACATAATTTCTTTTTATAGTAGATAAAATTTATGAACTCTGCGAAAAGTACTATGACAAAATTGTAGAAATCAGGCATCAATTACACATGTATCCAGAAGTAGGATACGATGAGTTTAATACATCTAAGTTAGTAATCAGCGAGCTAAAAAAATTAAATCTAGAAATAAAAACAAATGTTGCTAAAACAGGTGTTATTACTTTATTAAAAGGAAAATACCCTGGAAAAACCATACTTATTAGAGCAGATATGGATGCTCTTAGAGTTGATGAAGAAACTGATTTAGAATTCAAATCTAAGATTCCTGGTGTATGCACGCTTGCGGTCACGATGGTCACACTGCTTCACTGCTTGGAGCTGCTATGATCTTAAGTGAACTAAAAGATAAGTTACATGGAAATATTAAGTTTATGTTCCAACCAGATGAAGAAATTGAAAGCGGAGCAAAACCAATGATTGATGAAGGCATATTAGAAAATCCTCATGTTGATGCTGCCTTTGGTGGACATTTGTGGGGAGGAGTAAAAGAAGGAATGGTAGGTGTAAAACACGGTCCTATGATGGCCTCTCCAGACATATTCAATATAAAAATTATAGGTAAAGGTGGTCACGCTGGTGTACCACAAAGCTCAATAGATCCTATCCCAATTTTATCTCAGGTTATAAGTACACTACAAACTGTTGTAAGCAGAAAAAATAATCCTTTTACTCCACTAGTTCTTTCTTGTTGTCATGTGAAGGCAGGAAATACTGATTGTCATAATGCCATTCCAACAGAAGCACTTCTTGGTGGTACTGTTAGAGCTTTTGATGAGGAAGCTAGAACTTAGACAGAAAAAATCATGGAAGATATTTTAAAAGGTATTACTACCTGTCAAGGTGCGACTTATGAATATGAATACATAAGACAATTTCCACCTTTAGTAAATGATGATAATATGACAAGTTTGGCCATGAAATCAATAAAAAAAATCATTGGAGACAAAAATGTTTTTGAACTAAGCGAACCATCTATCGGTGGTGAAGATTTTGCATATCTGGCTAAAGAAGTACCTGCTACCTTCGTTTTTGTTGGTATTGCAGAAGATGAAAATCATCCAGTACTTCATCATAATTCAAAATTCCAATGGGATGATAAAAATATGAAAGTTCTTTGTAAAGCTTTATGTCAAGTTTCAATTGACTATTTAAGTAGTTAAATTTTAATTAAGGGGGAGTTGTTTTGGGTAAAGTAAAAGAAGAAAAAAACAAGGACTGCTAATGCGATTCTTAAACGTAGTTGAAAAGGTGGGTAATAAATTACCAGACCAGTTACCATATTTGTAATACTTTGGTTTGTTGTTATGATATTATCGTACTTTGTAGCTAAATCAGGTGTTACTGCTATACATCCTGGTCAAGTCGATGAAACAACCGGTAAAAATTTAGTTGTTCAAGGCCTCAATTTATTAAGTAAAGAACAATTGCAATTATTCTTAACAAGTATCGTTACAAACTTTACAAGTTTTGCTCCTTTAGGATTACTACTTGTTACTATACTTGGTGCAGGTCTTGCCGAAAAGTCTGGATATATGGAAACTGTTATGAAAACTACTGTTACTAAAGTTCCTAAAAAATTACTAACTGGTACAATAATATTCGTTGGTATAATAGCTAATGCAGTGGTTGATGCAGGATTTTCTGCCAATTTAATGGTAAGTATGTTAGACATACTTGTTGCAGGATTTACAATTCCAGCTGCTCAAATTGTTAATTCAAATTATACTGGTACTCCTGCAATGAACTGGTATTTCTTAATAATTTCAACATTTATACTTGTGGTTCTTGGTACATTTGTAACAGAAAAATATTTAGCTCCTCGTTTTGAGGGTACAGATTTTGTTGCCGCTGATAATGATGTAGATTCTGAAATAACTCCACTTTAAAGAAAAGCTATGATTAATGATGCAAAATGTTCAGCAATTGCTGAAAATGCTTCCTCTGAAATAGTTGGTAAAAATAATGTGATAAAATTCGAAAAAGTAACTGGTAGCGAAGACTTCTCTTTCTATCTTGAAAAGGCTCCTGGTGCTTTAGCTTTTGTTGGATGTAGAAATGAAGAAAAATGTGCTTGTTTTTCTCTTCATAGTGACAATTTCAATATTGATGAAGATGTCTTAGAAATAGGAACAAAATTATATGTAAAATATGCACTTGATTATTTAACTTCAGATAAATAATTATAATTTACCTAATATTAAAAAATAGCCATGTTAAAATTAAATTTAACATGGCTATTTTTTAATATTGTTATATAATTCATTAATAAATTTTACCTGGATTTAAAATATTTTTTGGATCAAAAGCAAGTTTTATTCCTCTTAATATGTTTACATAGTTTTCATCTTTAGATTCACAGAAATATGGACTCTTGGCATATCCTATTCCGTGTTCTCCTGAAACTTCTCCTTTTAATTGTCTTGCTTTACTAAACATTAACTCGAAAGCATTAGAAAGTCTTTCTTTCCATTCTTCTTCTGGCAAATCATCTTTATGAGGATACACATGCAGATTTCCGTCTCCTGCATGCCCAAAACTTTTTATTCTAAGTCCAACCTCTTTTTGTATATCGTGAGTATATCTTATAAACTCTGCCACCTTGTCTCTTGGCACAACAACGTCACACTCATCTATTACACTATTTGCTTTGAAGGCTTCTAAGAAAGCTCCCCTTGCAGACCATATACTTTCATTTCTCTCATCCGTATCTGAAATTAATACATCATAAGCTCCGCATTCTAAGCAAAGTTTTGCCACATTTTCATATTCTTTTTCTATTTCTTCTGTAGAGTTTCCATCAAATTTTAATAATAAATATGCATTAGATGAATTGTCTGGGAATTTCTTTCCTAAAAATTCTTCAGCACCAACTATTGCTTCTCTTTCCATAAACTCTACTGCTGTTGGTATACATTTAGATTTTATAATTTTAGGAACAGTATCTATAGCAGACTCCAAGTTTGGAAAAGGTATAAGCAAACTAATTGCCTTTTTAGGTAATGGTAATAATTTAAGTATGGCTTTTGTAACTATACCCAAAGTACCTTCTGAACCTACTATTAAATCTTTAACTGCATATCCAGATGAATTTTTAACTACTTTTCCTCCTACATTTATTATTTCCCCATTAGGAAGTACTACTTCTAAACCTCTTACATAATCTCGTGTTACTCCATACTTTACTGCTCTCATTCCACCAGCATTAGTGTTTATATTTCCACCAATTGCTGCACTTTTTTCTCCTGGATCTGGTGGGTAAAATAAATCATGTTCTTCCACATATTGACCGATTGTCATAAGTAAAACTCCTGGTTCTACAGTTAGAGTTAAGTTTTCTTCATCAAGTTCTAGTATTTTATCCATTTTACACATATTAACCATTATCCCACCATAAAGTGCAACAGATGCTCCAGAAAGTCCAGTTCCTTGTCCCCTAGGAGTCACTGGTATATTATTTTCATAAGCATATTTCATTATTTTTGAAACTTGATCACGATTTCTCACATAAACCATAGCTTCTGGATATTTTAGCTCCCCTGCTAATTCATCATGAGCAAAATCTTCACTTATTTCATCACCAACTATAACATCTTCAGCATTACAAATACTTTTTAAAAATTCTATATCATTTTTATCTAATTTTTTATACATAATATTCCCCTCCTTTTTTATAATAAAGCTTATTCATTTATATTTTCATACATTTACTTAATCATCAGATGTATCTTATGCTTTAGCTAATATATCTTGTTTACTACATAAATTAATAGAATTTTCAATCTTTTCAATTAACATTGGAATTATTTCATAAATATCCCCTATTAATGCTAAATGAGCCACATCAAATATAGGAGCATTTTCATCTTGATTTATGGCAATTATATAATCTGCCCCCTTCATACCCGCAACAAATTGAACTGCTCCAGACACACCACAAGTTATTATAAGTTTCGGTTTTACTGTTCTTCCACTAAGTCCTATTTGTTTTCTAGGATCTACCCAGCCTGCCTCAATAGTTGGTCTAGTTCCTCCTATTTGTGCACCTAGTAAATCTGCCAACTTTTCTGCCATTTGTATATCTTCTGCTTTTTTAAATGCTCTACTTACAACAACAACTACTTCTGCATCTTCTATACCTATAACTTTATTTTTAATTTTAGTTTCTAAAACTTTTATATTAGATTGTAATTTATTCTTTTCAATTTCACATATAGTTATTTTTCCAGTAGGATTTTCTACTTTCTCTGGTGCATTAAATATTTTATATCTAACTGTAGCAAATTGAGGTCTATGGTTTGGAGTATTTATATGTGCCATTATATTTCCACCAAATGCCGGTCTTATTTGGTCTAAGTCTGTATTTTCTTGAATATCTAAAATTGTACAATCTGCAGTAAGCCCTGTTCTAAATCTTGCAGCAAGTCTAGGTGCTAAAGATCTTCCTATAGTTGTTCCACCAAATAACATAATTGTTGGCTTAATTTTAGATATATAATTTTCTACTGCTGCAGTGTATGGTTCTATTCTAAATTTATCTAATTCTTCATCATCATAAACAAAAACTTCATCCACACCATAAGAAAGCAGTGGTAAACATTTATCTTTTATATTATTTCCAACAAATACACAATAAACTGGATGATTTATTTTTGCTGCTAATTCTCTTGCCTTACCTATTAATTCATAAGTAACTGGATGAATTTCGCCATCTGAATGTTCCACATAAACTGTGATACCTTTCCACTCATCCTTATTTATAGCAACCTTTTCATCTTCTTCAAATTCAAAAGTCCCTTCTGGACCTTTTTTTACACACATTTTACACATTTTACAAGCTGCGTTTATTTCAACTTTTCCATCTATTTCTTCCAATGCACCAAAAGGACAAAGTTCTAACACTTCTTCTATATTATCAATTTTATTTTGGTTAACAATTATCTTAGCCATTATATTATTCCTCCTTAACTATATTATTTTTAAGTCTACTATTTTATTGAATAGAGCTTCACATAACTCATTACTACTACCTTTTAATACATTTTTATCTGTATTTGGTGTAGGCGGGAAAATCCTCTTAACTTGAGTCGGTGAACCATTTAATCCATAATGATGTTCATCTTTATCTTCAAAATCACCTAAAGTAAACATTGGTATTTCTCTATCCTTAGTATCCATCTTTAATTTAAAAGAAGGTAATCTTGGCTGGAATATATCTTTTTCCACAGTAATTAGACATGGATAAGTTATTTCACATACTTCCATAGAAGTAGGTAAATCTATCTCAACTACTATGGAATCTTCTTTTACTTCTATTATTTCAGTTACGTTTGTCACGTGAGGTATGTTTAAAAACTCAGCAATTTCTGAACCAACTTGTGCTGTGTCGCCATCTGTAGTTTGTTTTCCACATATGATTAAATCTGGATTAGATATTTTTTTAATCCCTTGAGATAAAGTATAAGAAGTAGCAAGAACATCTGCTCCACCAAATTTTCTATCACTAATTATTGCTCCTTCATCAACACCCATGGAAAAACTTTCTTTTATTACAGTTTTAGCTTGAGGTGGTCCCATTGTTATGGTTTTTATAGTAGCTCCCTTTTCTTTTTTTATTCTTAATGCCGTTTCTAAGGCAAATAAATCGTAGGGATTCATCTTTGAATCTACTCCATCTCTTTTTAAAACTCCAGTAACTGGATCAACTTCAACTTGTGTAGTTCCAGGAACTTGTTTAACACATACTAAAATTTCCATTCTTCTTCCCCCTTAACTATTTAATCAACCAAGTTGCCTTCATTAATAACAAAAGCATCTTGCTTATACTATAATTTTATTTAACTATTACAGATACACCATCTGGAATAACAACAACTTTAGCATCTTTACCTTTAATTTCATAAGCCATATTTAGTGCCTCATCAAAATTATAAGCATGTTTCATATGCATATTTTTAATTATTTGTGGGTCACATTGATCTGTAACCATTATTACTGTAAATCTATCTAAAATTCTTGCTAGTATTTGAAATTCCCATTGATCAGGAACAGTATCTTCTTTTTTTACATTTCTTACATTTTCAAGTATTTCTTTTGGACATAAAGCATTGGCCACATTATCATAAAAAGACTGACCTCCATGGCCATCATTGCAAGCTGCTACCATTATTATTACTCCGCCTTCTTTACAAGTAGCCTCAGCAGCCGTCATTCCTTTTACTGATTGATAAATATTCTGGTCAAGAGGATAACCTCCATTTGTACTTACAACTATGTCTGATGGAACTTTATCTATTTTTGATAAATTAGTTACAAATTCACATCCTTCTTTATGCGCTTTGTCCACATCTCCTGCAAAGGATGCTATAACTTTCTTATCTTTGTCTATTGCCACGTTAACAATAAAAGCTAAGTTGGCAGTTTTTGCAGCATATACCATATCTTCATGTATAGGATTATTTTTCAAAATTCCTGTTCTTGAATTATCATTATCTATAAATTCACTACAGTGGTTATACATTATAGTTTTTGCAGAAGCTATTCCTGGTAAAATACTTTTTCTTCCTCCAGAAAACCCTGCAAAGAAATGTGGTTCTATAAAACCTTCAGCTATAAGTAAGTCTGCCTCTGCAGCCAATTTATTTATATAAAAATCTCCTCCAGAAGGTAGTACACCCATTTTTATCATGTCTTCATCCTTAGTTGATATATGCATTACAATTTCTTCATTTTCAACTATTTCTTCTCCCAACTTAAAAATTAATTCTTCTTTTGTGCTAGGTCTATGAAAACCTGTTGCAACTAAGATTTTAATTTTTGCCTTTGGATTACCTTTTCTAATTCTTTCTAATATTTGTGGCATTATTACACGACTTGGCACTGGTCGTGTATGATCACTAGTTATAATCACAATATTTTCTTTATCTTTTGATAATTCTTCTAATCTTGACTGGCCTATTGGATTGTCCAAAGAATCTTTCACAATCTCACTTTCTGTCTTATTTACTATAAAATCATGAGCCTTAGAAACTAATATAGCTTCTAAATTTCTATCTTCTATTTCTAAATTCATACCCTGTTTTGAATAAGGTACTTTTATAATTGCCATAATAAAAACTCCCCCTTAATTAAATTTAAAGTCCTAGTATAGGTAAAAATCTACCAAAATATACGATTAAACCAAGTATAATTACGTATCCTAAACAATACTTCACCGTAGAGCTAAATATTTTTCCTTCTTGACCAATAAGCCCTGTAGCAGATGTGGCTATGGCTATACTTTGTGGCGAAATCATTTTCCCCGCTGTTGCGCCTGATGTGTTTGCTGCAGCAATCCAGTAAGGATCTATTGATAAAGATTTGGCAGCCTCCACTTGCAATCCTCCAAATAGAATATTGGCTGAAGTGTCACTTCCCGTAACAAAAGTCCCTATAGCTCCAAGAAGTGGTGAAATTAGCGGATAAAAACTACCTGTTATTGCACATAAACCAAAGGATATGGAGCTGGTCATTCCACTATAAGACATAATTTTTGATATGGCTACTATGGACATTATTGTTATGAAAGACGTCTTTAATTGTATAACCGTATCCTTAAAAACAATTGCCATATATTTAATATTTAGCTTTTGTATAATTCCAGCTATAAAAGTTGCTATAATTATCATCATACCAGGTGTGTTAATCCAAGAAAAACTTGTAGTTGATGTAGCATTTCCACTATATATATGGAAACTACTACTAACTTTTCCTACTAAAGCATTTAAACTTGGTACTAATGGACTAGTAAGTAATATTAAGGTGCATAGCAGTATATATGGTAGCCAAGCTAGAACACCTTCTTTTAAAGTAACTTTTTTACTTGCGTATACATCTCCCGTATTCTCTATTTCAAAACTTTCTTTCTCAAATTCAGCTTCATTTGATGAATTTTCTACTTTTTTCTTATTAATTAATTTGGCCATTAATATAGTACAAACCATACTACAAATACTTCCTATAAGCGCTGGAAGTTCTGCTCCTAAATATTTAGCAATAAATATTTGAGGTATTGCAAAAGCTACTCCAGAGACTAAGGTAATACAAAAAACTCCTTTTATTGATTTTAAACCTTTTCCTGTGATAATAACTAGTAAGAATGGTATTAACATAATAAATCCTGCTAACTGTATTGATGTGATATAACTAAGTTTGATAACGTCTAGACCTGTTACAGTAGCTAAAGTTGTTACGGGTATTCCTATTGCTCCAAAAGCTGTTGGTACCGTATTAGAAATTAAGCAGATTACTGCTGCAAATATGGGATTAAATCCAATTGATGCTAATATACTAGCTGGTATAGCAACAGCTGTACCATAACCTGCAACAGCCTCTAAAAATCCTCCAAATCCCCACGCTAAAATTAATACTTGTATTCTCTTGTCTGTTGTAATACTAGATAACATTAATTTCATTGTGTCCATAGTTTTTGTTTTAACGGCTAAGTTATAAGTAAATAATGCAGCTACAATTACTAAAAGTATGGGCCAAAGTGCTATCGCCATACCTTCAACAGATGCTGTTACCCCATCAATAACTGGCATCTTCCAAAATATTATTGCTATTAGCAAACTTAAAAATGCTGTAAATAAACAAGTCTTATGAGCTGGTAGTTTTAATGCTCCTAAAGAAACTATCAACCATATAATAGGAACTAAAGCAATCAAAAATAAAACATATTGATTCATTCAAACTTCCCCCTTGTTATAGTACTGGTCATTCCACTAATGGTCAGTGGTATTACCACTTTTTCTTTTATTGTATTCCTTATTAGAATAAAAAACAAGAATAGTTTGAATATTAACAATATTTCTACTAATAAATATTAATCATTTATATCTATTATTATTTTTTCCACATAATCCATATGATCTTTCATAGCTTTTATAGATAATTCTTCATTTTTATTGATAATTGCATCACAAATTTCCTTATGTTGACACATCAAAAATTTATCTGCAGAATCTTTTTTAATAATTTCACATCTAGCATCTTCAATAAACTTTTCAAATAACATTGATGATGTAGTAAATAAACATTCTATTAAATAATTTTTACTCATTGATGCCAACTTATTATGAAATTCTTTATCCAATTTAACTAATATTTCATTTCTATTTTCATTTAAAGTTTCTTCTTCCATTTGATTAACTATATTTAAAAGTTCCCTACAATCAATATTTGTAGCTCTATTAGCAGCCAATTTAGAGCTTTCTATTTCTAAAATTTTTCTTAATTCGAAAATATCTTGAGATTTACCATTATTTAATTTAAAAATCATTGATAAAGGCTGTAGTAATGATTTTTCAGGATTAGTACATATAAAATTACCTTCCCCATGTATACTCTCAATTACACCCATTGCTTCTAAAACTCTAATGGCCTCTCTTACAGATGCTCTACTTATATTCATTAGTTCACATAATTCTCTCTCTGATGGTAATTTATCACCCTTTTTTAAGTCTCCTGATAAAATATTTTGTTGTATTTGCTCTATGACCTGCTCATAAACTTTTCTATTTGGTATACTATTGAACATGTTTCTCCCCCTTAATATCTCATAAGTAGATTATATATTACATTCTTATAAATTGTCTAATTTTCTATTTTAAACAACTTTATTGGTAAATTTTCCAAACCAAAAAATAACCCTATTAAGCAAAACTTTTGTTTTAAATACTTAATAAGGCTATATAATATCATTTCATATTAAATTAATTTTCTATAAATGTTTTGTCTTACAACTCCTGCCTCACATATTATTGTATCTGTAAACTTTACACAATTTGTTGTTAAATAAATAAAATTCTACCATCATAACAAGTGGTGTCTCTATAAAATTTTTAGCAAATCTTTATAATTGTATATAATG
>NZ_JANKBY010000106.1:0-10988 GCF_024621905.1 Terrisporobacter muris | reverse complement strand
TAAGATTATATTTTTTTATTTTGGAGACACTCTAAATAAGTAAAAGTTTTTAGGGGGTATTCGTTATGAAAAGAATATTTTTAGTTGATACAGAAAATGTGAATATTACTGCTTTAAGTAGTGCAAATAAATTAAATGAAGAAGATATAATAATACTGTTTGTAACAGAGAGAACAAATTTATTTCAATTTGGAAGAGATAAATTAAAATGTTTAAATACAAAATCAAATATCTTGAAAATAGATGTTACTACAGGAGTAAAGAATAGTCTAGATTTTCAGTTAGTATCTTATTTAGGCCTTATAATAGGTCAGCATAGATATGAAGCTAATAATTATTACATAGTAAGTAAAGATAGAGGTTTTTTAAGTTCTATAAATCTTTTAGAGAATTGTACAGATCATAAAATTCAACTTATAAATAGTATTTCAGAATTATTTGAAGAAGAAGATGAAGTAGATAATATGATAGATAAATTTATAGAAAAAGGATTTAGAGCTAAAACAGCAATAAAAATGACATTGATATTAGCGGGATCAAAATCTTTATTAGATGCCCAAGATAGATTTCTTATAGAGTTTGGTGGAAATTTTACAATACTGTATAGATGTATAGATATTTTAGAAGATTATTACAATGAAAAATCTAATATTAATGAAACTGCATAAACGATGAATAAATTATATTAGGAGATAAAAAATGAACGCTAAAGATGAATTATTAAAATCACTTTTCCCACAAATCATTAATCATTTTGCAAGTTTAAAAAATATATCTTTAGAAGAAAGTAGAGATATATTTTTTAAATCTACTACTTATGCAAAACTTTGTGGTGAAAACGACTTCTACTCAAAAGGAATTGATTACATAGTAAATGAACTTGAAAATGAATATTTAACATTTAGTTAAATAAAAAACAAGTGTAGGTTAAACCTACACTTGTTTTTTATTGTAAGCATACATTGTTGACGACATGGAGTAATTTGATCATTTTTTTGTCTAAGGAGAGTAAATTTTTACTCAGTTAAAATATTTTCTATTTCTTCCAAATCTAAAATTTTAATATGACTTCTTGAATAATCAATAAGTCCCATGTCTTTCATATTAATCAATTCACGAGAAAGGGAAGGCCTAGTTATACCTAGCGATTCAGCAATTTTTTCTTTAGTTATTTTTAATTTGATATTTTCACTATTCTGTAATTTATATTCTGTGATTAAGAAATTGCAGATTTTTTGTCTAACACTACTAAAGGTTAAGTTAGTTATAGACTTATTTAAAACAAAAATCTTATTGCTTAAATCATTTAAAAACATTCCTAAAAAATCCTCATGAGAAGTGCAAAACTTTATAAAGTTGTCTTTACTTATAAACATGATTTTAGATTGTGTAGATGACATAACTGTTGCTGGATATAAATTGACATCGGAAAAAGCAATAACCTCTCCAAAAATATGTCCTTTACCAAAAGATGATACATGTATCACCTTAGTACCCAACATTCTTTTTATATCTATGTTTCCATCTAAAATTAAACCTATAGAAGTACAAGTATCTCCTTCTATAGCAATAATATCATTTTTTGAATAGGATTTTATTATATAATTAGAATCTTTAAAAAGATCTAAAAGATACTCTTCACTTTTATTTTTAAACATTTTATCTCCTTAAAATAATAATTTTTATTAGTATTAATTTTATCATAAAAATATAAACTTCATGTATATGTAACATATGTTACAGAATTAAAGTTAAGATTGAGGTATTATGGTTACAAGTAATACATAAGATAAGAAATAAAAAATACAAAGGAGATATATTATGAGTTTATTTTTAGGAAAAATACATTACTGGCTATTCAACAAAATTTTATGGTTTGAAAAACTGGAAAATGAAATAATAAATTTAGCAAAAGAAGAAGGATTTGAAGTAGAAAAATTAAATGGTGAAATCCAAAATAAATATGGAGAAAAATTACCGAATAAACCATTAGAAGAGTTAATAGACACAAGTAACATTCATGGATGGTTACAAAATCAAATCCACTGTGCTGAAAGAAGAATGGCAGCTTGGACAAAATTATTAATAGAAGCAGATGAAAATAATTATGGTGAATTAGAAAAAGTTTATAAAAATCAGGGGATAGTAGCAGCTAATGAGGTTAAATCTGAAGGTAATCTACCATCAACACCTGAAGAACTATTTAATTGTATGAATGATTATATCTTAGATGGTATGCCTTGTGATAGAGTAAATGAAGTTTCTTTAAAGGAAGAAAACAAAATTGGATGGCAACAAAGAATCTGTGTTCACAAAGATATATGGACAGAAGTTGGTTGTGATGTAGAAAACTTCTACAATTTAAGAAATGCATGGATAAAATCATTTATACATGAACTAAATAACAATTATGAGTATTTAATAGAAGAAAATGGTATGAGGTTAATAAGAAATATATCTAAATAAAACGTATACTAGGGAGAAAAATAATGAGTGGAATAGAGTTACTAATGACAGAACATAAATATGTTAGTCGTATGCTTGTAGTAATGAGAAATGCATGTTTAAATTTTATGGACAATAAAAAAATAGATTATGATGATTTTACAAAGATGATTGATTTTGTTAAAAATTTTGCTGATAATCATCATCACAAAAAAGAAGAAATTTTTCTATTTAACAAAATGGTAGAGTATCTGGGAGAAACAGGCAAAAATGTTATTACTCACGGAATGCTTGTAGAGCATGACTTGGGAAGAAACTACATGAGAAATTTAGAAGAAGCCTTAAATAAGTATAAAAATGGAGATAATGAAGCTGGATTAGATATAATAGCCAATGCCATATCTTATGCAACTTTATTAGAAAATCATATACACAAAGAAGATAATGTAATCTTTAATTTTGCGAATAGATCATTAAAGGAAGATGTTTTACAAGTTATAGATAAAGAATGCTTTGAATATGAAGAAAAAAACTCTTCCATAAGAGAAGAAAATATTGGTATACTAAACTTTCTAGAAGAGAAATATATATAAATAAAAGGAGAAATGATTATGATAACTAAAGATCAAACTATAGGTGAAGTATTACAATTAAATCCGAATGCAGCTAATATACTAATGAGATTTGGAATGGGATGCTTAGGTTGTCCATCAGCTCAAGTTGAATCAATAGAGCAAGCTTGCGAAGTACACGGACTTAACTTGGAAGAAGTTTTAGCAGCATTAAATGAAAAATAATTATTAAATAGAACCTCTTAGGAAATAAATCACCTAAGAGGTTTTTTAGCATGAAAAAAATAAAAATATCCATTAAATGAAAATAATAATTTAAGATAAATTTTTAAAATGTTATACTAAAAAATATAATAAGGAATAATAAGTAAAGATGATAAATGAGGTGATTAATAATTATGGAAGCAGAAAAAAGAATTAAAGAGCTTATTGATTTGATAAATTACCATAACGAGAGATATTACAATGATGATGCTCCAGAAATCGAAGATTTTGAATATGATAATTTAATGAAAGAATTAATTAAATTGGAAGAAGAGAATCCAAGCTTAAAAAGAATAGATTCTCCATCTAATAGGGTTGGCGGAAAAGCTTTAGATAAGTTTGACCAAATAACACATAAAATACCAATGCTTAGTTTGTCAAATGCATATTCAGCGACTGATTTAAGAGATTTTGATAGAAGAGTTAGAGATGCAGTATCTGGCGAAGTGGAGTATGTTATAGAGTTTAAAATAGACGGACTTTCAGTAAGCCTTACATATAATAATGGTCAGTTTGAAAAAGGTGCTACTAGAGGAGATGGTGTCGTAGGTGAAGACATTACAAAGAACTTAATGACAGTAAAAACAATACCTTTAAAAGTAGACTATGAAGATGAATTGATTGTTAGAGGAGAAGTTTACATTTCAAAAGATAATTTTGAAAAAATAAATAAACAACAAGAAGAGTTAGATCAACCTTTATATGCTAATCCAAGGAACTTAGCAGCAGGATCTCTTAGACAGTTAGATCCAAAATTAACAGCAAAAAGACCTTTAGACATATTCATATTTAACTTAGAACATTTAGAAAATGATAATTGTAAGACTCATAGTGAATCCTTAGAATTATTATCTAAGTTAGGATTTACAGTAAGTCCAGACTATAAGGTGTTTAACAATATAGAAGATATAATAAAATATATTGAATATTGGACTGAACACAGAGAAGAATTAAAATATGGAATAGATGGAATGGTTATAAAAGTTAATAACTTTGATCAAAGAGAACAAATGGGATTCACTGCAAAAAGTCCAAGATGGGCGATTGCTTATAAATTCCCAGCAGAAAGAAAGACGACAAAGTTATTGGACATAATTATAGAGGTCGGAAGAACAGGAAACATAACTCCAACAGCTTTATTAGAACCTGTTAGACTTGCTGGAACAACAGTAAGTAGAGCAACACTTCACAATGAAGATAACATAAAAGAAAAAGATATAAGAATAGGTGATATGGTAGTAGTTCAAAAAGCTGGAGATATCATACCTCAAGTTGTGGAAGTAGATAAAGATGCTAGAACTGGAGAAGAGTCAATATTTGAAATGCCTCACAAATGCCCTGTTTGTGGAGAACCTACTGTAAGATTAGATGGAGAAGCAGCAGTAAAATGTATAAATATGTCTTGTCCAGCTCAAATTAGAAGAGGAATTATTCACTTCGTTTCTAGAGATGCTATGAATATAGATGGTCTAGGTGAGTCAATAATAACATTACTATTAGAACAAAAACTTATAGCAGATGTTTCTGACTTATACTATCTTAAAAAAGAAGATATAGTAAACCTGGAAAGAATGGGAGAAAAATCAGCAACTAATCTTATAAATGCATTAGAAAAATCTAAATCTAATGACTTATATAGACTAATAAATGGTCTAGGAATAAAGCATATAGGTGTTAAGGGTGCAAAAATTATTGCAAATGAGTTTAAAGACTTGGATGTAATAATGAATTTAAATGTAAATCAACTTATCAACTTAGAAGAGTTTGGTGAAACAATGGCTGACAGTGTAGTTGAGTTCTTCAAAGAAGAAAAAAATATTTCTGTAATAGAAAAATTGAAGAATGCAGGTGTAAATACTAAAATAATTGACAATGATAATGAAGACATTATAAAAATATTTGATAAAATGAAAATTGTATTAACAGGAACACTACAAACTCTTAAGAGAAATGATGCAAAAGATATAATAGAAAAATTAGGTGGAAAAGCAACTTCAAGTGTTAGTAAATCCACATCTTTTGTTCTTGCAGGAGAAGAAGCAGGTTCAAAACTTACAAAAGCAAATGAATTAGGGGTTAAGGTAATAGATGAAGAAACCTTCTTGAATTTATCTAAATTATCTTCTCAAGAAGAAGTATTAGAGAGTTTAAAATAATCAGGAAACGATATAAATAATGTTTGGGCAAATGAGGCATTATTTTGTAGTAAATTAAATTGAATAGTGCTAAAATTATAACTATGAATAGATTAGAATAAGTATTGAAATAATAGATATTTTCAAAAAAAACTATAAGATTCTAATGAATAGATGAAGGCAAATGGGTAAAGTGAATTTTGCAGGAAAGGAAAAGTAATGATTAGAATTGATGGGAGAAAATTTGATCAAATAAGAGACGTAAAAATTACAAGAAACTTCACAAAGTATGCAGAAGGTTCAGTTCTAATAGAAATGGGAGAAACAAAAGTTGTATGTACTGCTTCAATAGAAGAAAAAGTACCTCCTTTTTTAAGAAATACTGGAACAGGTTGGATAAATGCAGAATATTCAATGTTACCTAGATCAACTCAACAAAGAAAAATTAGAGATGCTTCAAAAGGTAAAATTGATGGAAGGAGCCAAGAAATACAAAGATTAATAGGTAGAGCAATAAGATCTGTTGTAGACCTAAATAAACTAGGTGAAAGAACTATTTGGGTAGACTGTGATGTTATTCAAGCTGATGGAGGAACTAGAACTGCTTCTATAACAGGAGCATTTGTAGCTGTTGCTGAGGCTATTTATAAATTATACAGTAATGGATTAATCAAAAAAATGCCTATACAAAACTTTGTATCTGCAATAAGTGTTGGTATAGTTAATAATGAGTGTCTACTTGATATATGCTATGAAGAAGACTCAAATGCACAAGTAGATATGAACATAATAATGACTGATAGATGCGAATTTGTAGAAGTTCAAGGAACTGGAGAAGAAAGACCTTTTTCTAGAAAAGATTTAAATAAACTGTTAGAGCTTGGAGAAAAAGGGAATAAAGAACTTATAAGTATACAAAGAGCAGCATTAGGAGAAATTGCTGATGAAATATTAGGTATGGAATATGGTAATGATATAGTAATTTCTACAGGAAATGCACATAAATTAGAAGAAATAGGTGCAATACTAAAAGATTTAGATTATAATATACATTCTCTTAAAGATGTGAATTTAGGCAATTTAGATATTGAAGAAAATGGAAAAACATTTGAGCATAATGCCTTGATAAAAGCCAGAACAGTAGCTAAACTTACTAATATGATAACAATAGCTGATGATTCAGGGCTAGAGGTAGATGCAATAGGTAAAAAACCAGGAATTTATTCAGCTAGATACGCTGGAGAAAATGCTACAGACGAAGAAAATAGAGAAAAATTAATTAAGGCTTTAAAAAACACTCCAATCAGTCATAGGACTGGTAGATTTGTTTGTTGCATAGCAGTAGTATTTCCAGATGGTAAAGAGTTTGTAGTTAGAGGAACTTGTGAAGGTACTATAGCTTTCGAAGAAAAAGGTAAAAATGGATTTGGATACGATAGTTTATTCATAGTAGATAAATACAATAAAACTTTTGCAGAGTTACCATCAACTGTTAAGAATGCCATAAGTCATAGAGCCAGAGCTTTAGATCTTATGAAGGAAGAACTTTCAAGAAGAGTTATAAGATAATAAAGGATAAAATATATGAAAATAGGAATAATTAGTGATACTCATGGAGATATGAGAAGTATAGATAGAGCAATTCCATATTTAAAAAAATGTGATTTAATTATTCATGCTGGTGATTATATTAATGATGCAGAATACATATATTATGCAACTGATGTGAATGTTAAATGTGTAAAAGGGAATTGTGATTCATATGATTGCTATTCATATAGTATAGATGGAGATAATGAATTAAAATTTTCAGTTAATAATAAGAATTTTTTTGTATGTCATGGTCATTATCATAATGTGAAAATTGGTATTAACTCATTATATAGATTTGCAAAAGATAATAATATTGACTTTGTAGTGTTTGGACACACTCATATTCCTATATATGAAACAATAGATAATATTACTTTTATAAATCCAGGTAGCCTTGCATATCCAAGAGGTGGTAGCAATAAAGCTTTTGGAATATTAACAATAGATAATAATATTTCATATGAAGAAATAAAAATATAAACAAGAAGTGTTGAAATTAAGGGAACACTTGTAAATAAAAAACCTTGTATGATATAATTAAAGAGTTACCTATAAATTAGAATTATAATTTATAAAAATCATTACATAAGATATTTAGGAGGATAAAGTTAATGAAAGTAGAATTAATTAAAACAGAAGGCAATAAAGTAAGTTTTAAATTAACTGTAGATAACGATAAATTTGAATCAGCAATAGTTAAGGCTTACAATAAGAATAAAGGGAAATACAACATACCAGGATTCAGAAAAGGTAAAGCACCTAGAAAAATAATAGAAACTAACTACGGAAAAGGTGTATTTTATTCTGATGCTATAGATATACTATTCCCAGAGGTATACCCATCAGCTATAGATGAATTAAAAATAGATCCAATCGATATGCCATCAATAGATATAGAAGAAATAAGCAAGGATAACGGATTAGTTATATTAGTTGATGTAGAAGTTAAACCAACTTTTGAATTAGGTGAGTACAAAGGTGTTGAAGTAGAAAAAGTTGAAGAAACTGTAAACGAAGACGTTGTTACTGCTAAATTAGAAGAAATGAGAGAAAAAGCATCAAGATTAGTATCTGTTGAAAGAGAAATAGCTAATGGAGATACTGCTAACATAGATTTCGAAGGATTTGACGGAGAAGTTGCTTTCGAAGGTGGAAAGGGTGAAAACTATGACTTAGTTATAGGTTCAGGATCATTCATACCAGGATTCGAAGAGCAATTAGTTGGTAAAAAAGTTGGAGAAGAAGTAGAAGTTAATGTTACTTTCCCAGAAGAATACCATGCTGAAAACTTAGCTGGAAAGCCAGTTGTTTTCAAAGTTAAAGTAAATGATGTTAAAGTTAAAGAATTACCAGAGTTAAACGATGAGTTTGCTGCTGATACTACTGAATTCAATACTTTAGAAGAATTAACAGCTGACGTAAGAGCTAAAGCTGAAGCTGATGCTGCAGAAGCTGCTAAAAATGAATTAAGAAACAGAGTTATAGAAAAAGTTGTTGAAAATACAACAGTAGAAGTTCCAGAAGCTATGATTAAAAATGAAATAGAAAATCAATTAATGGAACTTAACTACCAATTACAATACCAAGGATTTGGAATGGAGCAATTCTTACAAATGACTGGTAAAACTATGGAAGAATTTAAAGCTGAATTCACTACTAACAGAAGAGAAGAAGCTGTAAAAAATGTTAAAACTTCATTAGTAATAGAAGCAATAGCTAAAGCTGAAGGTGTTGAGGTTTCTGAAGAAGAAGTTAATGCTGAAGTTGAAAAAATGGCAGCTGCTTATAACATGACTGTTGAGCAAGTTAAAGAAGCTTTAAGACCAAATGACTTAAAAGACATGGAAGGTCAATTAAAAATAAGAAAAACTATAGATTTATTAGTTGATAGTGCTAAAATAGCTTAGTTCTTTACAGTAGTCCCCCCGGGCTACTGTAAATTATATATTAAACATTCAGAGGGGGTATGATTTATGGCATTAGTACCTACAGTAGTAGAACAAACAGGAAGAGGAGAAAGAGCCTATGATATATATTCTAGATTATTAAAAGATAGAATAATATTTTTAGGTGACGAAGTAAATGATGTAACTGCTGGTCTTGTAGTAGCCCAACTACTTTTCTTAGAGGCGGAAGATCCAGATAAAGACATACATCTATATATAAATTCACCAGGTGGAAGTGTTACAGCAGGTATGGCTATATATGATACTATGCAATATATTAAACCTGATGTAAGTACAATATGTATAGGTATGGCAGCATCTATGGGTGCATTTCTATTAAATGCTGGTGCAAAAGGTAAGAGATATGCTCTACCAAATAGTACAATAATGATACATCAACCATTAGGTGGTGCAAAAGGTCAAGCAACAGATATAGAAATTCATGCCAAATGGATTTTACAAATAAAAGAAAGATTAAATCAAATTCTTTCTGAGAGAACAGGTCAACCATTGGAGAAGGTGAAGGCTGACACTGAACGTGACAACTTTATGAGTGCGATGGAAGCCAAGGAATATGGGCTAGTTGACGAAGTCATTGAAAAGGCCCATAGTTAGGAAAGAGGTGCTTGTTATGTCAAAATACGAAGAAAAAAGACAACTGAAATGTTCATTCTGCGGGAAAACACAAGATCAAGTAAGAAGATTAATTGCAGGTCCTAACGTTTATATATGTGACGAATGTGTGGAACTTTGTGATGAAATCATTCAAGAAGAAATTGAAGAAACTATGGAAGAGGATACTACATCTCTACCAAAGCCTAAAGAAATGATGGAGATTCTTAATGACTATGTAATTGGTCAAGAAAGAGCTAAAAAAATATTATCAGTTGCAGTTTATAACCACTATAAAAGAATATATAGTAAAAAATCTACAACTAAAGATATAGAAATACAAAAGAGTAACATCCTTTTACTTGGACCAACAGGTTCTGGGAAGACATTACTTGCTCAAACTTTAGCTAGAACACTAAATGTGCCATTTGCAATGGCTGATGCAACTTCTTTAACTGAAGCAGGATATGTAGGTGAAGATGTTGAAAATATTTTATTAAAACTTATTCAAGCAGCTGATTTTGACATAGAAAAAGCAGAAAGAGGAATAATCTATATTGATGAAATAGATAAAATTGCTAGAAAGTCAGAAAACCCATCTATTACAAGGGATGTAAGTGGAGAAGGCGTTCAGCAAGCTCTTTTAAAAATTCTAGAAGGAACTGTGGCTAATGTTCCGCCACAAGGAGGAAGAAAACATCCTCATCAAGAATTCCTAAAAATAGATACAACTAATGTATTATTTATTTTAGGTGGTGCCTTTGATGGCATAGAAAAAATAATTCAAAGACGTGGAACAGAAAAAACAGTAGGATTTGGTGCTAAGATTGAAAGTAAGAATGATACAGATTTAGGAAAGATATATGCTAAAGTTCTTCCTGAAGACTTACTTAAGTTTGGTATAATACCTGAATTTATAGGTAGAATACCTGTAGTTGCTACATTAGAGTTATTGGATGAAGATGCTTTAATGCAAATTCTACAAGAACCTAAGAATGCTCTAGTTAAGCAGTATAAAAAATTATTTGAACTAGATAATGTTGACTTAGAATTCGATGAAGATGCTCTAAGAGCTATAGCTAAAAAGGCTATAGATAGAAACACTGGGGCTAGAGGTCTTAGAAGTATAGTTGAGAGTGTTATGATGGAGACTATGTATGAAATTCCATCAAGAGAAGATATCAAGAAAGTAATAGTTACGAAAGAATCTGTTGCTGATGAAACACAACCAATTATGGTTCTTAAAGATAAAGAAGAAAGTGCATAATTAATATAAAAAGGAGCTTATATATTAATAAGCTCCTTTTATAATATTATGGGATTATTAAATTTAGTTTTATTATGCTAAATTAATATGTATTTTATATATAGCCTAAGATATGAACAAAATAAATATTTATAAATGAATTATTATTTTAAGA
>NZ_JANKBY010000105.1:0-10999 GCF_024621905.1 Terrisporobacter muris | reverse complement strand
AGATATAAAAAATAAAGATATATTTATATAAACTTATTCTTCTAAAACATTCAATTTCTTTGCAACAATACCAGTTGAGCTGGCTTGAACTAGAAGTGTTACTACTATTGCCATAAATACAGTAGATGATATAATTTCATAACCAGGAACTTTATTTGATACTACAATACCTGATAATGCAGCGGGAATAACTCCCGTTTCTCTAACCCACATCATAAATAATTTTTCGTTCCAACTCCAATTTGCTTTTTTATCAAAGGCAGTACAAATTAGAACTACTAGTGGTCTAGCTATGAATATAAGAATAAGAACTACGAGTAGTGATTTCCAACCATATTTTATTAAAGAATTTAAATCCAAATGAGTTCCTAAAACAATAAAAATAGCCATTCTAGATATAGTAGCTATACATTCTCTAAAATGAACACCTTCTATATAAGGCTCATCATCAATCCAAAGATGGAAGGTTTTCTTATTACCTGCGACTAACCCAGCAATGAAAACAGACATATATCCGCTACCACCTAATTTTTCAGAAATTTCATAAGCAAGAATTGCAATTACCAATGATATTATAGGGGCATATTTATGGAAAATACCATATTGTTTATTAGATGATAAGGCTACACCTATAAGTGCTACGACAACACCAACTATTAAACCAATAAGAATCATAAACACTAGTTGTAAAACAGTTTGTCCTAAGCTAGTTTCTTGAGTCATGGTAACTCCAGCTAAAACACTTGAGAAGAGTATAGCGCCAAAGGCATCATTGAATGCAGATTCACTTATAACTGTTTGTTTTAACATTTTGTGAATTGATACTTGTTTAAATACAGGTATTAAGCTCGCTGGGTCGGTAGATGCAACAATAGATCCTAAAAGGATACTAGTTGATATTGGCAAATTTAATATGTAAAAAGCTCCAACTGCAATGGTACTTGCAGTTATAAAAACCCCTAAGGAAGCTAACATTAAAACTGTTATTTTTACTTTGTTTAAAATTTTCAACTTAATCTCTCTTCCGCCTTCATAAAGTATAAAAGCCGAGCCAAAATTTAAAATTAGCTCATTTGCAACTGGATATGAATCTATATTAACTATATTAAAAAATATAGGACCAAATGCAACTCCAAAAAGTAGGTAAATAACTACATCAGGTATTTTTAATTTTTCTCCGATAAATCCTCCAATTATTCCAAGGATACTAATGGAAGCCATTAGAAGAAGTAATTCATTTGCGCTAACTGCTACTATATTTGTTTCGCTCATAATTTTTACCTCCACAAATAATTATTTTTCATTAAAAATATTATTTGTAAAAAACTTATTTATATAGATATGTTAACAAAATAATTTTCATATTTTATTAAACTTGTTTTTTAATAGAAACATAATTAAAATAGTCATAGGAGGAATAAGATATGATTAGGAAAACAGATAGAATTGATGTAATGTTAAAAAGATTAGAAAAACTAAAATATAGGCTTATTTTAGATTCCTTAATAGTAGGTATAGTAGTAGGAATTATAATTGTTATACATAGAATTATATTATCAACACTTAGCCCTGTATTTATAAATTTTTATAAAAAAGCTAGTGAAAATTATATTTTAATACCTATATTATTTATAATTTTAATAGTTCTTGGATTTGCAGTTGGCAGAATGGTAAAGAAAGAGCCTATGATTAGTGGTAGTGGTATACCGCAAGTAGAAGGTATATTAACTAGAAATTTAAAACAAAATTGGCTCAATGTATTGGTATACAAATTTATAGGTGGATTAATTTGTTTAGGTGCAGGTCTTTCTCTTGGAAGAGAGGGTCCATCAGTTCAAATGGGAGCTTGTATTGGAGAAGGTATTTCTGAGAAAACTAAAAAATTAGATAATGAGAAAAAATATTTAATTACGAGTGGAGCAAGTGCAGGACTTTCAGCAGCTTTCAATGCACCCATATCGGGAGTCATGTTTTCTTTAGAAGAAACACATAAAAACTTTTCTTCTTTAGTATTAGTGTCAGCAATGATAGCATCTCTAATGGCTGATTTTGTCTCCAAAAACTTTTTTGGAATGACACCATCTTTACATTTTTCACAATTGAATTCTTTACCTTTAAAGTATTATTGGGGCCTTATAATTTTAGGTATAGTAATAGGAGTTAGTGGTGTTATATTTAGCAATGGTCTTTTAAAAACACAGGACTTATATAAGAAATTAAATAAAAGCGTGGAAGTAAAATGTATAATTCCTTTCGTCATAACAGGAATAGTAGGTATAATCTTTCCTATAGTATTGGGTGGGGGACATGATTTAATCATGGAATTAAAAGATAGTAACTTTACTATGATGTTTTTATTTACCTTAATAGTAGTTAAATTTTTATTCACTTTTGTTTGTTTTGGATCTGGAGCTCCAGGGGGAATATTTTTCCCACTATTAGTACTAGGAGCCCTTGTTGGTAATTTTGTAGGATTAGTTTTTGCAAAGTATTTGGGTATACCAGACATGTATATAGTAAACTTTATAGTATTAGCAATGGCAGGACATTTTGCCTCTATAGTAAAAGCACCTATTACAGCTATATTATTAATTTCAGAAATGACAGGGTCTCTAAATCATTTGTTGTCTTTAGCAGTAGTGGTAATAGTATCTCAATTAACTTCAGATATTTTAAATTCTGCACCAATTTATGAAAGTTTATTAAGCAGAATTTTAGCTAAAGGTATAAATAAATATGAAGGAAGAGTAGGGAAGAAAACTCTAATAGAAATAGCAGTACAAATATACAGTGAATTAGATGACAAAGAAATAAAAGATATAGATTGGCCTGAAGATTGTTTAGTAGTATCTATACATAGAGGTGAAAAAGAAATTTTACCAAGGGGAGATACGAAGATTTATGCGGGAGATTTATTAGTAATAATGACTAATGAAGATCATGCATCGTGTATGTTGGAAGATATATCTGAAATGGCAGCTACAATTTAATAAATATTAAGCAAACCATCAGTTGACTTGATGAATGTAAAATCAACCATAAATACATTGTGTCGACTGATGGTTTTATATTAATAAGATATAATATTAGATACGAGAATTTATTAAAGAAATTAGAAATATAGATTTAATAGGTAAATATAAAGGGGTTGAATAAAAATGGGGAAAAATATTGAAAAAAGAAGATTGTATGTGTTTTTAGGAATTGTATTTATACTTTCATGGGGATGGGTTGCTACAATACCTTTGACTGGAGACACTTATGGATCAAGCAAAAGTCTTATAATATTATCAGTTCTCATGCTAATACCAACATTATCTTCAATATTAACAAGATTAATTACAAAAGAAGGTTTTAAAAATATGTATTTAAAACCGAGATTTAAAAATAATATGAAGTATTACCTAACTGCATATTTTATGACGAATGTTTTTATAATACTAGGTGGAATTATATTTTTTATTATTTTTCCTAATATGCTAGATACAAATTTAACTTCACTTAAGGAATTATTACAAAACCAAGGTATAGCTATTGATGCAAAGATAATTTTGATTGCTCAATTTGCTCAAGGCATCTTAATAGGACCTATAATAAATATTATATTTACTCTTGGTGAAGAGGTAGGCTGGAGAGGATATTTACTTCAAAAGCTTTGTAAACAGTATTCTGTACAAAAATCCATAATTATAAGTGGAGTTATATGGGGAATATGGCATGCACCTATAATTGCAATGGGGCATAATTATGGGACTGGATATGTAGGAGCACCATGGGGAGGCATATTTGCTATGATAGTGTTTTGTGTGATTTTTGGATTTTATCTTTCATATTTAACTATAAAAACGAAAAGTGTTATTCCAGCAGGTATAGCTCATAGTGCAATAAATGGTTTCGCTGCCTTTAGTATAATTTTATGTAGAGGAACTGTAAATCCTTTTATAGGACCAGCACCAACAGGTATAATAGGAGGATGCATACTTATATTAGTAGGTATTTATTGCTATATAAAATTAGGAAAAATAGAAAATCCATTTGAAGAAGAAGTGATAATAAATAATTAAATATTAGATTTAAGGAGTTACTTAAGGAATGATTAATTAAATTGTTACCTAAATAACTTCTTTTTTTATTATAATGTGGTATGTTATAATTGACTGAAAATAAAAAATAAGGGATTATTGTATGGGAGGACTGTTGTGAGTAAAAATATAAAGCTAATTATAATATTTAGTATTCCAGCCATATTAGCATTAATTGAATGGGGACTAAGTTTTTCTACTGTATTTATAAGTGTATCAATGATGCTTATATACGTCTTAATAAGAGTCAAAAATATTGCATATAAAAATAAATATACAAAAGTAATATACCAAATTTATAGAATAATAATGATATTGTTTATATCATCCTTTATTATTCTACAAAGTGCAATTGTCATAAATATGTATAAAACAAAAGATATAAGTAATGTAAAACCTATTGATACAATGATAATTTTAGGTGCAAAAGTAAATGAAGATGGAGTATCTAAAACCTTAAAGCTAAGGCTAGATAAAGGTATTGAATATTACAATAAAAATAAAGATATCAATATAATTGTATCTGGTGGACAAGGTGAAGATGAGGTAACTACTGAAGCATCAGCAATGAGGGATTATTTGTTGGAAAAGGGCGTGAATGAAGAAAATATAATCTTAGAAGATAAAGCAGCTACCACTTTAGAAAATATAATATTTAGTAAAAAAATAATGAAAGATTTAAATTTGGCAAATAGAGCTTTGATTGTTACTAGCGACTATCATCTATTTAGGGGAAGATTTATAGCTAGTATTTTGGGGATTGATAATGAAGGATTATGTTCAATAAGTGGCTTCTCTAATAGGATTTATTATATGATAAGAGAATACCCTACAAGTATTATAGATTTATATAGGAGTATAAAACTTAGTTTTTGGAATTAAAATAAGAAGCTATATAGCTAAATTAAAGAGTATTTAGTTATATAGCTTTTATACTTAAAATGTTAAATATTACAAAGTTCATTTTTCATTATAAAATTACACAAAGAATAAATATTTGCATTTAGAACATCATCATTAAACTTAAGAGGAATAATTTTCGATAAATTATAAAATAATATGGTATTTTTATCTCTATCTATACCTTTATTGATATTTATTTCCAGAGAAATATTATTATCTTGGCATATTATAGAATAATTGTCGTTATAGATTGAAATATTGTTTTGATTTTCAGTAAAAATAAAATAATTCATGATAAGTTTTTTTGTATTTATTTTGTAGTTTAAAGGAAAGACTTTAAGGCTACAGTTATTTCCATTTAGCTCTATTAAATCTAATTTTTCTTCTACTAAATCTTTAATATTCATAAGTTTACTTAAATTATAAATATCTTCATAATTATGTAGAAGAATGGTGTTCATGATTTTTTGATCTTTGTTTTTAACAAAATTTTTATATAATTTTACACTTTCGCCACCATCTATAATATCATCCCTATGAATACCAAAGAATGTTTCAACTGTACTTAAACTGCAATCTTCTAAGTTTAGAGGACTTTTAAATTGTTTAACAAATCTAAAAATATCGAAGTCGTCTTCTTTATTCAAAGTAAAATCAATGTTATGTTTTTTTAATCTATAATTTATAAACCCTATATCAAAGCCTAGGCCATTATAAGTTACATGTCTTTTGAAACACTTAATATCATTAGCAAAGGCAGTAAGCACTTCTTTTTCTTCATCTTCATTTTCTGCAAAAAACTGTTTAATAACAGTCTTATCTTGGCAATTATATAGAATACCAATTAAAATAACTTTGCAAAACTTAGGATTTAGTCCTGTGGTTTCAATGTCGAAAATAAAGGTGTTATTATCTATGTTTAATTTTTCATTAAGAATTTTCTCTATAATTTTCATGATATTTCTCCTTTTTTCATTTTTGTACTATAATAGACGTTGAATAAATTAATTTAATCATATATTAAATAGGAATCATAGTAAATGTAATTTTATAAATAATAAACAAATACTTCAAGGTGGGAAAAAATGATTGATAAAGATAAATTAAACGAAAATCAAAGAAAAGCAGTGGAACATGTGGAAGGACCTTGTATGGTGCTGGCTGGACCTGGTTCAGGTAAAACAAGAGTTATAACTTATAGAATAGCAAATATGATAATGAATAATAATATTCCTCCAGCAAGAATATTAGCAATAAGTTTCACGAAGAACTCTTCTATGGAAATGCAAAATAGGGCATTGCAAATTTGTAAGGATAATAGAATAAATAAAGTTACTTTTGGGACTTTTCATGCTGTTTTTTACAAGATTTTAAGATATTTTGGAAGATACGATATGAATAGTATTCTTGATGAAAAAACAAAAAGAATCACTATAAAAGGAATACTTAAGAATTTAAAAGTAGAAAACGGCGAAGATGACGAGACTGTGGGACAAGTTATAAATGAAATTTCTTATGTGAAAAATGAGCTTATGGATAAGCAGGATTTTGAATCAGAAATTTTAACAAAAGATGAGTTTATAAATACTTACAACATGTATGAAGAATATAAGGAACAAGTCAAAAAAATAGATTTTGATGATATGTTACTAAGAACATATTATTTGTTGAGTCAAAATAAACAAGCTCTAGATATGGTTAGACAAGTTTATAAATATATTTTAGTAGATGAGTTTCAGGATATAAATAGAGTGCAATTTGAGGTTCTAAAACTAATGGCAAATCCTAATAATAATATATTTGTTGTTGGAGATGAGGATCAAAGTATTTATGGATTTAGAGGCGCTAGACCAGACTTTTTATTACAGTTTGAAGAGTACTTCCAAGGTACAAAAAAGATATTACTAGATATTAATTACAGGTCTAAAAAAGAAATAATTGATGTATCTAATAAATTGATAGAGAAAAATATAAGTAGATATGATAAAACTATAAAATGTCACCAAGGAGAAGGTGCTATAGTGAATTATATTACACCGAAGGACTCAGAAGATGAGGCAATTCAAATTGGAAAAGAAATATTAGAAGAAATTAAAAAGGACTATGTAGAATATAGTGATTTTGCAGTTATTTACAGGACAAATATTCAATCTAGAGCTCTTGTAGATGTGTTTATGGATATGAGAATACCGTTTACTATAAAAGACTCTATAGTGACAATATATGATCACTGGGCAGCAAGAGATATACTATCTTATTTGAAAATAGCTGCAAAGCAACATACTAATGAAGATTGGATAAGAATAATTAATAAACCATTTAGATATATATCTAGAGATAATTTAAGTCAAATAAAAGAAGATAAGGATTTTGTTAATGCTTTAATAACAAAGTGTAATCTTCATCCAAAACAAGTAAAAACCATAAATGATCTGGATATTGATATAAGTTATTTAAAACATCAATGCCCACAAGATGCTATATCTTATATAAGGACAACTTTAGATTATGATAAATATATTTTAGATTATTGTGTTAATAGAAAAATAAAAACAAATGGATTAATAGAAATATTAAATGAGATAGAAAGTTCAGCGTCTAATTTTGAAACTATTGAAGAATATTTAACTCATATAGAAAAAGTTAAAGAAGAATTAGAGCAAAATCAGCATAAAAAAGAGCTGGATGGAGTAGTATTTACTACTATGCATAGTGCTAAAGGTTTGGAATTTAGATATGTATATATTATAGGTATTAATGAAGGTACCATTCCACATGAAAAGTCTTATGATATTGATGATGATGAGAAAAAAGATGAGCAAATTGAAGAAGAGAGAAGACTTATGTATGTAGGTATGACTCGTGCAGAGGAAAGTTTAACTTTGAGCTCACCGATAAATAAATATGGCAAAAAGGCATATAAATCAAGATTTTTAGATGATATAAAAAATCCAACAAAAGAAGAGATTAATAGTGTGAGTATTGGGGATAAACTTTATCACAAAAGTTTTGGAGATGGAAGAATTGTGGGTAAAGATGGAGATATGGTACAAGTTAAATTTAAAAATGAAGAGAAAACATTAGATTACAAACTATGTATTAGAAATAATATCATTAAGAAGTTATAAATAAAGATATGAACAAAAATAAAAAGATTCTGAAAATTGTTGTTGACAAAGTTAGTTTATCTAACTATAATTTTATTAATAATTTGAAAAGGAAAATTCTAGGAAAAAGAAAGTAGCCTAAATAGAGTTTCAGCGAGTTAGGGTATGGTGTGAGCCTAATAATAAAGTTTAGTGTGAAGAGAGCTTTGGAGAAGATTATCAGAACCTAAGTATGATAATAGGTAGCGCCTGCCTTAAGGGTTTGAGAGGATAGAGCTCAACTCAAGTAATGAGAATTTTGTTTAGCAACGGATTTGTCTGAAATAATAGCAAAGACATATCGTTGGCGAAACGAGCGGAGTGAGTTTTATCAACAAGAGTGGTAACGCGGTTAATTCGTCTCTTAGTCATTATGACTAAGGGACTTTTTTATTTGGGTAATACCGTTACACTAATCAGTATCAAAATGATATGCTAACAGGCGACATGAATTTTTTAGAGATTATATTTTAAATTATAAAAGGGGGATATTGAAATGAAAGGATTAAAGAAAATATTAGGATTAACTTTGGCTGCAATGATGACGATATCATTAGTAGGATGTTCAAGTAGTGGGGATGACGGTGGAGATAGTAAAACAGCAGACAAACTTCAACAAATTAAGGATGCAGGTGTACTAAAAGTAGGAACAAGTGCTGAATACTCACCATATGAATTCCACAAGGTAGTAGACGGAGAAGATAAAATAGTAGGATTTGATGATTTTATAGTTCAAGAAATAGCTAAAGATATGGGAGTAAAAGTAGAATACACAGACATGGACTTTGATGGATTACTAGGGGCTTTACAAGCTGATAAAGTAGATATAGTTTTAGCAGGTATGACACCAGATGAAACTAGAAAGAAAAGTGTAGACTTCTCAGAAATATATTATACAAATAGTAATGTTTGTATAGTAGCAAAAGGAAAAGAAGATTCTATAAAAAGCTCAGAAGACATAAAGAACCTAAAAGTTGGAGTTCAAAAAGGAACAACTCAAGCAGATTATGTTACAAGTGATAAAGAAGGTTGTCTAGGAATATCAGATGCAACACAATTGAAGAAAATACCAGATTTAATGTTAGAACTTCAAAATGGAAAAATAGATGTTATAGTAACTGGTAAAGCAGTTGCAGAAATAAATGTAAAAAATTATAAAAATGTAGCTATAGGGAATACAACTATAGGAGATGAAGTTGCAGAAACTGCAGCAGCAGCTATAAAAAAATCAGATGATAAAGTTGATAATACTGCATTTTTAAAATCTGTAAATGATACAATAGCAAAATTAGATAAAGACGGTAAAATAGATGAGTATATGCAACAAGCTTTAGAATTAGCCAAATAAGAGACATTAACTAGGAGATGGATATATGGATTTTAGTAAATTAAGTGGGTACTATGGATTAATTATTAAAGGGGCAGAGTATACCATATTAGTATCTATGGTATCATTGGTTATAGGTTTTGTTCTTGGTTTATTAATTTGTTTAATGAAAATGTCTAAAGTTAAGATATTAAAACTAATATCAAGTGCATACATTCAAATTCTTAGAGGTACACCATTATTTGTGCAAGTATATATTATTTATTATGGATTTCCACAACTAGGCTTCGACTTTCCAGATGTAGGGCCTATATCTTCAAAATTTATAGCAGGTGCATTTGCATTATCTATAAATTCCAGTGCTTATGTGGCTGAAATATTAAGATCTGGAATACAGTCTGTTGATAAAGGTCAAATGGAGGCTAGTAGATCTTTAGGTTTAGGATATAAGGATACAATGAGATTTGTAATAGTTCCACAAGCTATAAAAAATGTGTTGCCAGCTTTAGCAAATGAGTTCATAACATTAGTAAAAGAATCAGCAGTACTTTCTGTTATAGGAACCCAAGAGCTGATGTTTAAGGCAGGAATAATAGTTACAGCAGTTTATAGCCCAATGGAACCGTATTTAGTAGCAGCAGCTACGTATCTTGTAATAACTTCTGTATTATCTAAATTAGTATGTATATTAGAGAAAAAATTAGCTCAGTCAAATTAGAATAATATAAGGGAAAGTGATAAGATGATAAAGATAAGTAATTTGCATAAATTATTTGGAGATTTACATGTACTTAAGGGTATAGATTTACAAATTGATAAGGGTGAAATAGTTGCAATAGTAGGACCAAGTGGATCAGGCAAAAGTACACTTTTAAGATGTATGAACTTACTTGAAGAACCTACAGAAGGTGAAATATTATTTGAAGATAAAAATATAACGGATAAGAAAGTTAATATTGATGAAGTAAGACAAAATATAGGAATGGTATTTCAAAATTTTAACCTATTTCCTCATATGACTGTTTTAGATAATATAACTTTAGCTCCTATTAAAATAAAAAAAATAAGCAAAGAAGAGGCAAATAAAAAAGCTCAGATATTATTAGATAGAGTAGGGCTATTAGATAAAAAAGATGCATACCCTTCTCAGTTATCAGGAGGGCAAAAGCAAAGAATAGCCATAGCTAGAGCATTGGCAATGGAGCCTGATATGATGTTATTCGATGAACCTACATCAGCTTTGGACCCGGAAATGGTAAAAGAAGTTCTAGATGTTATAAAAGAACTAGCTAATGAAGGAATGACTATGGCAATAGTTACTCATGAAATGGGATTTGCAAAAGAAGTAGCAGATAGGGTTATATTTGTGGATGATGGAAAAATTGTAGAAAATGGTACACCAGAAAATGTATTTAATAATCCTACAAATGAGAGAACAAAAGAATTTTTAGCTAAGGTTCTATAAATATATTATTGTAATAAAAAAACTTCCAGATTATCTCTGGAAGTTTTTTATTATCAAATTAATTTAATTCATATTA
>NZ_JANKBY010000104.1:0-11067 GCF_024621905.1 Terrisporobacter muris | reverse complement strand
TCTCAATATATAGATTATTATAACAAAGAAAGAATACAGGCAAAATTAAACTACCTTTCTCCTGTAAAATACAAGAAAAAGGTAGCCTAGGTTGTTTTATATTGTTCCACATGAAGGGTGCAGTTCATATAATTAGGGTGTTTTTTATGTAAAAATTACAAATGTTTATAAATTAATACAAAAATATTAATAAAATTGCAAAATAAGTATTGAAAACTATTATCATTTAATGTAGTATATAAATAGAAATTGATAATCTATATCAAATGAATATGAAAAACACTTTCGGAAAGAAAAGTGAAACAGGAGAAAAAAATGAAAAAAAGACATTTAATCATAATGTTAACTGGATTATCTTTAGTTTCTATATTTTTAGGAGCTAAGAATATAAATATAGTAGATATTTTAAGTGGAAATAAAGATGCCATACATCTTATGATAGTAAGTAGATTTCCAAGACTATTAAGTATATTAATGGCAGGAAGTGCTATGAGTATATGTGGATTAATAATGCAACAGATAAGTCAAAATAAATTTGTTTCTCCAACTACAGGAGCAACAATAGATTCGGCTCAGTTGGGAATAGTTATAGCAATGGTTCTAATACCAGGTGCAACAACAATGCAAAAGGCTATGGTATCATTTGTATTCGCCCTAGCTGGTACATTAATATTTATGACATTCTTAAGAAACTTAAAAGTTAAAAATGTAATATTTGTACCATTAGTTGGTATAATGTTTGGAAATATAATTGGATCAATAACAACTTATATAGGATATGAGTTTGAGATAATGCAAAATGTAGGTTCTTGGATGCAAGGAAACTTCTCAATGATATTAAAAGGTAATTATGAATTATTATATTTAGCAATACCACTTATGATTTTGGCATTTATATTTGCTCATAAATTTACAGTGGCAGGTATGGGAGAAGATTTTGCAACGAACTTAGGTCTTGATTATAAAAAAATAGTTAACCTTGGTCTTGTGATAGTTTCAATAGTTACAGTATGCGTAGTAATAACAGCAGGAGAAATCCCTTATATAGGATTAATTGTTCCTAATATAGTTTCTTTATATAAAGGTGATAATGTTCACGAAAATATATGGGACACTGCTTTATTTGGATCAATATTTGTTTTAGTATGTGATATAGCTGCTAGAGTGATAATTTATCCATATGAACTTTCTGTTGGACTTACAGTTGGAGTAATAGGAAGTGCAATATTCCTTTATCTAATATTTAGGAGGAAGTCATATGCAAGCTAATTTAGAAAATAAAAACTATATTAATAAAAATAAAAAAATAAGAAATAAAAAACAAAATTTAAATATCCCCATAGTAATCTTGTCAGCATTAATTTTAATTTCAGGTGCATTATTTTTAACACTTGAAATTAACTCTGGAAGTATGGAGTATGCTTTATCAAAAAGAATACCCAAATTAATAGCAATAGTAATTACAGGAGGATGTATTGGTTTCTCAACAATAATATTCCAAACTGTAACAGATAATAGAATATTAACACCGAGTGTTATGGGAATAGACTCTTTATATGTGGCAATACAGACAGTAATCATATTTGTATTTGGCTCAAGTAGCATGTTTGCATCAAATAAAAAAATAAATTTCTTATTATGTGTAGTATTTATGGTTATGGGTTCATTGGCACTATATAAATTAATATTTAAAAGAGAAAACTCTAATATAATGTTTGTGTTATTGGTGGGAATGATAACAGGAACACTCTTTAAAAGTTTATCATCATTTATGCAAATGGTAATAGATCCAAATGAATACTTAGTATTACAATCTAAATTGTTTGCAAGTTTCAATAATGTAAATGTAGATATATTACTTTTATCATTAGTAGTAATACTTTTAATAGTTCCATTTGTTGTTGATGATATTAAATACTTCGATGTTATGAGCTTAGGAAAAGATCAAGCCATTAATTTAGGAGTTGATTATGACAAATTAATGAGAAAATCATTAATAGTAATATCTGTTTTAATAGCTATATCAACAGCTTTAGTTGGACCAGTAACCTTTTTAGGGTTACTAGTTGCAAATGTTACTCGTGAAATGATGAAAACATATAAACATAGTTATTTAATAATTGTATCAATGCTTGTTAGTATATTTGCTTTAGTATTTGGTCAATTAATGATAGAAAGAGTATTACATTTAACTACACCAGTAAGTGTAATAATAGATATGATCGGTGGAATTTATTTTATGTATCTACTTTATAAGGAGAGCAGAATATGATAGAAGTAAGAAATTTAAGTAAACAATATAATGATAAAAAAGTGGTACATGATGTATCTCTTAAAATACAAAAAGGAAAGATAACTTCTTTTATAGGGCCAAATGGAGCTGGAAAAAGTACTGCTCTTTCTATGATAACAAGATTAATGAAAAGGGATAGTGGACAAGTTTTTATAGAAGGTAAAGAACTAGAAAGCTGGGACAAAAAAGAATTATCTCAAAAAATAGCAATACTAAAACAGTCTAACAATATAAATATTAGACTTACAATAAAAGAACTTGTAAGCTTTGGTAGATTTCCATATTGTGATGGCAAATTAAAAGATGAGGATATTAAGTATGTAGAAGAAGCAATAGAATATATGAGACTTACTGACATACAAGATAAATATTTAGATGAACTAAGTGGTGGACAAAAACAAAGAGCTTATATAGCAATGGTTATAGCTCAAGGAACGGAATATATATTCCTTGATGAACCGCTTAATAATTTAGATATGAACAACTCGGTACAAATGATGAAAGTTCTTAGAAAGTTATGTGATGATTTAGGTAAAACAATAATACTTGTAATGCATGACATTAACTTTACATCTTGTTACTCGGACTATATTATCTGTTTAAAAAATGGAGTTATAGTAAAAGAGGGAACTGTAGATGAAGTAATTAATAAAGAAACTTTAGAAAACATATATGAAATGGACTTTAAAGTTGAAGAAATAGATGGAAATAAAATAAGTATATATTTCTAACATTACTTATTTAAGCGGCTAAGAGGGTTATATATTTTAGATAAAATAGTGGCTTAAAAATTTAAATATTATATGATAATGATTATCTATATTAAGAATAGGAGAGGGACAAAATGAACAAAAAAGTAGCAGGTATAGTTAGTATAGTATTAATAGCAATAATAGGTGTATTTTCAATAGGAATGAAAAAGGATAAAAATAATGGATCAAACAATGAAGCAACGACTACTGTAGCAGTGACTGATGCAAATGGAGAAAAAGTTGAATTAAGTAAAAATCCAGAGAAAATAGTAGTATTTGATTATGGTGTGGCAGATATATTAAAAAACTTAGGTGTAGATATAGTTGGACTACCTAAGAGTAGAACTTTACCAGAAGTATTATCAGTTTATGCAGATGATAAGTATGCAAATGTTGGTGATTTAAAAGAACCTGATTTTGAGGCAATAGAGGCTTTAAATCCAGACCTAATAATAATTGGTGGAAGACAAGCTGATCAAATAGATTCATTCAAAGAAATAGCACCAACAGTTTATTTAGCAGTAGATGGAGAAAATTACATGGATTCATTCTCAGCTGTCGTAACAGATCTTGGAAACTTATTTGATAAACAAGAAGAAGCTAAAAGTGCTTTAAGTAAAATAGAAACTAAGGTTGCAGATTTGAATAAAGTAGTAAGTGAAAAGGGATTATCAGCATCAGTTGTAATGGCTAATGAAGGTGGAATAAGCTTATTCTCACAAGCATCAAGATATGGAATAATATATAGTGATTTAGGATTCAAACAATTAGATAAAAACATAGAAGAATCTACTCATGGACAACAAATAACATTTGAATATTTCTTAGAAAATAATTCAGACTATGTATTTGTTGTAGATAGAGGAGCTGTTACTGGCAAAGGTGAAGCAGCTCAAACATTATTTGATAATGAAATAATGAATAAAACAGATGTGGCTAAAAATGACAATATAGTTTACTTAGATTCAGCTGTTTGGTATACAATGACTGGTGGTATAGAGTCAACAAATATAATGATTGACGAAATAGCAGATGCTATAAAATAATATATTCATCTAACTTTTAAAAATGTAAAATTATAATGAAAATAAACTATAAAGAGGCTATGAGATTTAAATAAATCTCATAGCCTCTTTATAGTTTATAAAAGCATGATAATAAAATTTTAACCTTATTATTTATAGAAAAAAGAAGGTATCTTGTCACAATTCTAAAATATCTATAATAATAGGTATTTTTTTGTATTGAAAAATATTACTTAAAAAAATAGGCAAAATAATAAGAAGACAGATTTTAAATATAAAGTGAGGTGTATATCATGGAAAATATATTAAGATATTATTTAATGCCCCATCCACCTTTAATAATTCCATCTGTGGGAAAGGGACAAGAGAGGGCAATACAAAATACTATTGATGCTTGTAATCAGGTAGGAGAAGAAATAAGTAATTTAAAACCAGAGACTATAGTACTTATAACTCCTCATGGAACTATGTTTTCAGATGCTCTTGCAATTTCAAATGAAGAACGTATAAGAGGAGATTTTAGCCAATTTAAAGATTTTGATACTTATATAGAAGGTAGAATTGATAAAGAGTTTAATGAAGAGTTGATTAATACTTGTAATGTAGAAAATATACCAGCAGTAGGAATAGACTCAGATATTCTTAGAAAATTTAATAGAGAATACGAATTGGATCATGGAGCTATGATACCTATGTATTTTATAAATAAGTATTATAAAGATTATAAAATTGTTCACGTTACGTATGCAACTCTTAGCGATATCGAGTTATATAAGTTTGGAATGGCAATAAGAAAAAGTGCTGAAAACTTAAATAAAAAGATAGTGCTTATAGCAAGTGGAGATTTGTCTCATAGATTAAGTGAAGATGGACCTTATGAATATTCACCAGAGGGTTCAAAATTTGATAAGTTATTATTATATAATTTAGAAAAAGGTAATGTGCTAAGTGTATTTAATATGGACAAATACATGGTAGAATGCGCAGGAGAATGTGGATTAAGATCCGTATTTATAATGCTTGGCGCTATGGAAGGAGAAGAAGTTAAGGGTAAATTATTATCTTATGAAGGTCCTTTTGGTGTGGGATATGGAGTTATGGCTTTTAATAATGAATTAAAGGCACAAAGTAATTTACAAGAGTTAATTAATATGAAGAAGGAACTTTACAATAAAAAAATTTCAAACAATAACTTATATGTAAAATTAGCAAGGGAAAGTTTAAATCATTATTATACTTATGGCCACTTTATGGCAAAACCAAGTGAATTACCAAAAGAACTTAGCAAAGAAAAAGGTGGAGTATTTGTATCTCTTAAAAAATTTGGAAACTTAAGAGGTTGTATAGGAACTTTTTTACCAACAACAGACTCAGTAGCAGAAGAGATAATAAAGAACTCAGTGGAAGCTGCTATACATGATCCGAGATTTCCAAGGGTCACAGAAAATGAATTGCTAGATATAGATATATCAGTAGATATACTAAGTAGACCACATAAATCTACAAAAGAAGAATTAGATCCTAAAAAATATGGAGTTATAGTTATGCAAGGCCATAAAAAGGGGTTGTTACTTCCTGACTTAGAAGGAGTGGATACTGTTGACTACCAACTTCAAATAGCTTGTGAAAAAGCAAATATAAATCCACTTGAAGAATATGAAATAGAAAGATTCCAGGTGACAAGATACAAAGAAGGTGAATAGATGGAAGAAAAACTAAGATTTTATAAAGATGAAGGAAATTATATAAAATGTCAGCTTTGTCCTCATAATTGTAGTTTGATAGAAGGAAAGTTTGGAGTATGTAATCTTAGGACGGTGAAAAATAATATTCCTATAGTTATAAATTATGGAGAAGTCACATCTGTAAATGTAGATCCAATAGAAAAAAAGCCTTTATATCATTTTAAACCAGGAAAGGATATTTTATCTATAGGAACTTTTGGATGTAATATGAGTTGTAGTTTTTGTCAGAATCATGAAATATCACAGAATAAACCACCAACAGAATTTATCGACATAGATAAACTAATAAGCCTAATAATAAATATTCCTAATAATGTAGGGATAGCATTTACTTATAATGAACCTTTTATGTGGTATGAATATATTTATGATGTAGCTAAAAAAATAAAAGAATATGATAAGAATATTAGTATAGTTTTAGTTACCAATGGATTTGTAAATAAAGAGCCTTTAGAACAGATTTTACCTTTTATAGATGCAATGAATATAGATTTAAAAGGGTTTACAAAACAATACTATAATGAAGTTTGTGGAGCTACAATAGATTCAGTCTTAGAAACTATAAAAATAGCTAGTAAACATACTCATGTAGAAATAACAACTTTAATGGTTAGTGATAAGAATGATTCAGTAGAAGAAATAGTAGAAATTGCAAAATTTTTGGCATCAATAGATAAAAATATTCCTCTTCATTTAAGCAGATACTTTCCAAAATATAAAATGAAAAATCCTCCAACACTAGTGGAAAATATGATGAAGGCAAAAGAAGAATCTACTAAGTATTTGAATTATGTGTATGTAGGAAATGTAGCAGGTGTAGATAATAATACATATTGCCCAAATTGCGGATATAATCTTGTAATTAGAGATATTTATACAACAAATCCTCATATGAAAGGAGATAAGTGTCCTAATTGTAAAGAATATATAAATATTATATTTTAAAAGAAGTCCTCTTTTTAAGTTATTAATAAAGAGGACTTTTTACATGATAATAAAACTTCCTTATGAGAGGTATTTGATTATAACATAAAATATAATATAATTAATAAGAATACACTTACAATTGAGCAAATGATATTATAAATTGGGGAGATGAGGATGAAGATTACAATTAAAGACGTAGCAAGAGAAGCTAATGTTGCTGTTTCTACCGTGTCTAGAGTTCTTTCGGATAGTAGTAAAATTAGTGAAAAGACAAAAATAAAAGTTTGGGATGCAGTAAAGAAATTAAACTATGTTCCAAATGAAATGGCGAGAGGTCTAGCAAGCAAAAGAACTAATATATTAGCAGTAATTATACCACAATGGATTTGCGATTCCTTTTACCATCCTTTCTTTCTTCAAGTTTTTAGAGGTATAAGCAATTGTGCTAAAGATAGAGATTATTTTATTATGTATGCTTTTAAGGAAAACGATGACACTTGGATTAATAGATTCATAAAGAGTAATTTTGTAGAAGGCATTTTATTATTTCACGAAGAAGAGGATAAAATTACTACTCAGTTTTTAAAAGATATAGAATTTCCTTTTGTATCAGTAAGTTTACCTAAAAATTTGGAAGAGGCTTTATTCTTTGAAGATGATGAGAAAAAATCTATACATGAGGCAAATGGAAAATATCTAGGTCAATATGTAGCTAAGATAATGATGGATAAACTGGAAAGTAAAGATCCAGGGGAAAAATATTATATAATAAATACTAAGTTAATTGAAAAAGAATCTTTAGTAGAAAAAATGAAAAGTAAAGTCTTATATAATAGAAATATTTGAAATTAAATCAATAAATATATATAGTAAATAGGAGGGTTATTATGAAGAAATATTCGCTAGGAATTGATATAGGTGGAACTACAGTAAAATTTGGTTTATTTAATAGTGAAGGAGAATTACTGTATAAGTGGGAGATTGAAACTAGAAAAATAGAGAATGGAAAATATATTTTATCTGATATTGCACAGTCTATAAATGCTATTTTAGAAGAAAGAAATATATCTAAAGATGAAGTTTTAGGAGCTGGGGTTGGAGTACCAGGACCTGTAAAAGATGATGGAACAGTGTTAGGATGTGTAAATTTAGGATGGTCAGTATTTAATGTATCAAAAGCATTGGGAGAATTACTAAATATACCTGTAAAGGTGGCGAATGATGCCAATATTGCTGCACTTGGTGAAATGTATAAAGGTGGAGGAAAAGGTTACAGAACTATGATAATGGTTACTCTAGGAACTGGAGTTGGTGGTGGTGTTATTATAAATAACCACGTGATAGCTGGTGCTACTGGTGCTGGTGGAGAAATTGGTCATATAAATGTAAATCCACATGAGAAAGTAAGTTGTAACTGTGGAAGAAAAGGGTGCTTAGAACAATATGCATCAGCTACTGGAATAGCAAGGTTAGCTAAGGAAATCTTAGAAAGAGAAAGTTGCGACTCAAAATTAAGATATATTGAAAATATAACAGCTAAAGATGTATTTGACTTAGCAAAAGAGAATGATGAATTATCTATAAAAGTTATAGAAAAGTTTAGTTCTATTCTAGGGAGGGCGCTATCAAATATAGCTTGTATTTGTAACCCAGAAGTTTTTGTAATAGGTGGTGGAGTTTCAAAAGCAGGAGATATGTTGTTAAATAGCATAAAAAAGCATTACTTAGAAAATGTATTTTATGCTACTGCTGATACAGAATTTAAATTAGCAATATTAGGAAATGATGCAGGTATATTTGGAGGAGCAAAATTAGCAGGAGAAATTTAATATAAAGAAATTTAATTAGTATGTGAAAAATAAATCGCATACTAATTTTTTTTATGAATATTTAATATAAAGGAAAAAGGCTAAATGAATTATAAATATAAGGAGGTGGATAGTATGAAAGTTACCTTTGACAAATTAACAGATAAATATACAGAAGAAGTAATGGAAATTTATAATTATTATATTGAAAACACATATGCAGCTTATCCAGGAAGCAGATTACCTTCTAGATTTTTTGATAAATTAATAGAAGAAATAAATGGATATCCAGCTTATGTAGTAAAAAACAGAGATAAAGTAGTAGGTTTTTGTTTTTTTAATTCTTATAAAAGTTACAAGACATTTAAGGAAACCGCTGTAATTAATTGTTTTTTAGCTTATGAAGTAAAGGGATTAGGCATAGGAGATTACTGTTTAATAAAGTTAGAAGAAGATGCAAGACAGCTAGGTATAAAAAATATTTTAGCAATTATTCCTACAAAAAATAAAGTAGGAGTTAGATATTATCATACCAATGGATTTAGAACTTGTGGAACTATATCAGATATAGGAACAAAGTTTGGAGAAAGTTTTGGACTTGTAATAATGAAAAAAGTTTTATTTGAGGATGATAGTGAAAATTAACATTTTAAATGATAATATAATTTATAAAGGTTGTCTCAAAATGAGTTAATTCATTTTTGAGACATCTTTTTTTAATTTATAAGTAAATAATAATAAATTTCAAAATGTATACATTTTAACCTCTTAATTTGCTCAATATATAATTGATTACTAATTTAATAATAAATGAAAAGAGGTTAATCTATGACAAAAAAATTATTTTATAATGGTGATATTATTACATTAGAAGATGAACTTTATGCAGAAGCTGTATTAGTTCAAGATGGGAAAATTGCTAAAGTAGGCAAAAAAGATGAATTAATGAAAGACGCAGGAGATGCAGAAATGGTGGACTTACAAGGAAAAACATTGATACCATCATTTATTGACCCACATAGCCACTTTTTTGGTTATGCAAACTCTAAATTACAAGTAAATTTAGAAGATGCAGTTGATTTTAATGATATAGCTGATAGAATAAAAAAATTTATTGAAAAAAATAATGTTAAAAAAGGTGACTGGATAGTTGCTAATAATTTTGACTACAATACTTTAGCAGAAAAAACTTATCCAAGAATTGATTTTGTTGACCAAATTGCTCCAGACAATCCTCTTATAATTTCAAATAAATCAGGACATAATGGTGTATTCAACTCATTAGCAATGAAAGGTTTGGGGATAACAGATGATACTCCAGATCCAGAGGGAGGAATATTCTATAAAGAAAATGGTAAGTTAACTGGTTATGTAGAAGAAAATGCATATATTAATAATGTTCAAAGAGCTCCAATGCCTTCTACTGAAGATATTATGAAAGCTGTTATAGCAGCGCAAGATGATTATGCATCTTTTGGTATAACAACAATGCAAGAAGGTATGATTGTTCCGGCTCTTGCTGACTTTTTAGCATACATAGCCAATGCAAATATGTTAAAACTAGACTATATAGGATTTGTTGATATTAGAGAAAAAGATAAAATATTACCTAAAATGCAAGGATGTATAAAAGAATATAAAAACCATTTCAAAGTTGGAGGATTTAAGACTTTCTTAGATGGATCCCCACAAGGAAGAACAGCATATATGAGAACGGATTACTTAGGAGAAGAAAAAGGATATAGAGCTTATCCAGTTATGGGTGAAGAAGAATTAGAAAAAATTATAGAAACTGCATTAAAAGAAGATATGCAACTTTTAGCTCACTGCAATGGTGATGCAGCTGTAGCTCAATATTTAGAACAATATAAAATAGCTAAAGATAAGTTAAATGCAACAAATGATATAAGACCAGTAATTATACATGCCCAATTAATTGGTGTGGATCAATTGCCAGAAGTTAAAAAACTTGGTATGATACCATCATTCTTTATGGCTCATGTTTATCACTGGGGAGATATTCATGTTAATAACTTTGGATTTGATAGAGCTAGTCAAATATCACCAGCTAAGTCTGCTTTAGATGAAGGTATTAAATTTACGTTCCACCAAGATGCACCAGTTATTGAACCAAATATGATAGAAACAATGTGGATAGCTGTAAATAGAAAAATGAAAGATGGAACAGTTCTTGGTGAAAATCAAAAAATACCAGCACTTGCAGCATTAGAAGCTGTTACTAAAAATGGAGCATATCAATATTTTGAAGAAGATATTAAGGGAACTATAAAAGAAGGCAAATTAGCTGACTTAGTTATACTTGACAAAAACCCATTAAAAGTAGAGTCAGATGATATAAGAAATATTAAAGTTATGGAAACTATGAAAGAAGGTAATACTATATTTAAAGCTTAATTTAATGACTTAACCACATTTTAGAAAGAACTATAACATAAGTGATTTTTAATCCTTATGTTGTAGTTCTTTCTTTTTAATAATATAAAAAAGTTCTAAATC
>NZ_JANKBY010000103.1:0-11094 GCF_024621905.1 Terrisporobacter muris | reverse complement strand
TACTAAATTCTTTTTATTTATTTACCAGTTTATTATCAAAATGTGATATTTTTCTATAATAACAGTATCATCAATAATAGTATTATCCTAAAAATAGCAAAAGCCTATGAAGTATCCAGTTATTTACATAAATTCTTAAGCCATGAAGTAACTTGAATTGCTACTTCTATTATATTAGATTCTAAAATACTGCTCTCCAGGGATTTCTAGGCACAATTCTGTATTAATGCAATAGTTCTAATCATATTATTGTAATATAGATAAACATCTTCATAATTCAATCAAACATTTTAAATCACACTGCTTAAAAATCAACATTGCTCTAAAAATATGTTAAAAATTGAACTTGATTATCTATAGCAAATAATAAGAAGGAGTATGTATTAAATGAAGAAAATTAAAGTTAGTTTACAGCCTATTGTTAAGAATATAGATTTACCCACTGTTTTGAAAACAACTATCATGCCAGGTGATTCAAGTGAGAGTTTATTTATTGCAACTCAGGTAGGAAGAATATTTTATATATCAAAGGGAGCTATAAATACTTTTTTAGATATTCGCCCTCGAATAATAGAACTAGGTACTTCTAGTGGTGGATATGATGAACGAGGTCTGCTAGGTCTAGCCTTTCATCCAGCATTTTATTATAATGGTCTATTTTATCTTCATTATTCAGTAGCAGGAACACAAGGTCCGGGTGCTCTTTCAAAACCTTTTAAACCTAACCCATGTGACATAGAAACTTTAAATCTAAAATGGACTAATAGAGATACTAAATATGATCATATTGATACAGTTGAAGAATGGGTTTTACAACCTAATGGCCAACCTAAAAAAATAAGAACATTGCTTAATCTAAGAAGACCATTTCTCAATCATAATGGTGTTAATAGCTTAAACTTTTCACCTGAAAATGGAAAACTTGTTTTAACAACAGGAGATGGTGGATCAGGCTATGATCCATTTAACTTAAGTCAGGATAATATGGAAATCTGTGGTAAAATAATTGAAATTGATGTAAACAAGAATTCATTAATCAATGATCCGCCTGTAGTCACACGTTTTGATGAGCTTCCTATATCTATTCAAGAAACCCTTACTGTAATGGCCAAAGGAGTTCGCAATATCCCTGGAATTTCATTTCAAAAGTTTTATAACCAATATATAAAGTATGTGGGGAATGTTGGACAGGATTTAGTAGAGTCAATTTTTTCATTTGTTAATTATAGACCAATGCCAGTTACTAATCTTGTTCAATCTCATTTAAAATCCCAACCTGAACAAGAAAAATTTATTAACTTTGGTTGGCGTGGATGGGAAGGTACTTTACCTACTTCACTTATAGGAGATTGCTCTGAAAGTCCAACTTTGAACGAGATAACAATTACTTATTACAATGAAGCAGTAAAAACTTCATCACAGCGTATTTCACCTCTAGCCTGTTATTTTCATAAGGATTCACGACCAGATAAATTTGATGGTTCTGCTCTTACAGGGGTTCAGCCATATATGGGAAACAATATACCAGATTTAACAGGAAGCGTTGTGTTTACTGATTTTGCCCAAAATGAAGAGTCCAAACCTCCAGTGAAAGGTGTTTTAGCTTATACAAAATCAACAAAAGATTCTAAACTAAATGATTTTAGTGTTATTGAAACTGATTATGATTTTGGCTCTGAGTCAGCTTATTATGTTTGTTTGGGGGCAAATATGAATCAAACCAGACTTTATTTAGGGGTTTATGCCTCTGCCAATGTGGCTGATTTTGGCAAAGGTACTATTTTTGAGATTGTTCCTTAGATTATAAAAAAATTCCCTTCGTTTGAGCCACAGCGTGGGCGCTATGCAATTTTAAGCCAGTATGTAGACGCTCCACTTTCTATCAAATATGACAACTATATTATACAAGGAGGCATTAAAGTTGAATAAAATGAATATAAGCAGGTTTATTTGTGTTGGAGGCATATTAACAACATTAGCTGTTATATTTCAATCAGCACCTATATTTTTACCAACTATTGGATTGTTCTTAAGTCCATTAAGCACTATACCTATTGCAATAGCTGCTTTTTCTAGTATACCTCTTGGTCTTGCTGTATTTTTTTCTTCAGTACTAATTCTTACTATGATTAGTATCCAAGAATCAATAATTCTGCTTTTCACTACAGGTTTACTAGGCATTGTTATAGGAACATTACTTTTTAGGAAGGGAATAGTAATTTCTATACTATCTTCAAGTGTAGCACTATCTCTTGGGATAATATTTTTAACTTATATAGTAGGTATTGTGTCCTTTGTAGATTTAGCTAGCTCTTTTTCAACTACTTTAACTTTTTTAATATTTTTCTTATTTTCACTTATTTACTCAAGCATCTGTAATATTTTTATTAAAAAATTTATAAATTATCTTACAAAAATAAAAATAATTAGCTAACTATTATAAACTATTTATATGGAATAAAAAATTCGCTTCGCTTGAGCGACGTGTTGTTGAAACACTTTAAGCCACTGCGTTGGCACTCTACTTCATATGGCCAACAGCTGCTCAAGCAACAAGGTTGGAAATTAAAAAATCGGGATAGATATCCCGATTTTTACCTGCTAAGTCTTTATGCAAATTCCCATTTATCCATTTTATATATTAATTTTTTATCTATCAACAACCAATTAAATCATATTGATTACCCTTTGTATTTTGTCATTAAATTTATACATATTTACTATAATAATTAATATTTTCAGAATCTAGACGCAGTTTGTAGAAAAATTGTAGCCATTGGGGTTGTAGATCAATTTCCTCTGCTAATTTTTTAAGTGTTCTTTTTCCTATACGTCTATCCATTACAGCAAACATCCTAACAATTGGATTTTCTGATACAATGCTTTTTGCAATAGGTAATTCTTTATATTCTATAATTGCATCTGTGATATTGTAAATATCAAAATCTCCATTATTTATTGATATATTTACGACTTCATCTTCAATATCACGATTTTCTTCATCATACAAATATCCCTTATCAGTCCATTGTCTCTCTGGAATACCACGTTCTTCTTTAGTCAAATCTTCTAATTCATAGTATCCCTTCACACCATATGCATATGGATTGGCCTTAGCATACTCATTTTTATCAACCCTAACACAAAATCTTCCATAATTATCTGGCGCTCCATGATAATGTGTCAAAAAATATTGGACACGTCCCCTCAAACTTTCACATAAAAATTCTTCCTCTAACTCTTTTCTTAATCTACTCCACGATTTTCCCATGTAGTCCCCCCTTACATTTTATAACTGATAGTTTCTATTAAAATAATATATTTTTATTTGATTTAATTTTTTCTATAAACATACAATCATTGGAGAATACATGTATCCCCCTGTCATCATAAAGAAAAAACACATTATCTGTTTCTTTATCTATTATGTATACTGCACAATCAAGCTCAGTATCATCTCCTATATCAGAAATAATAATCTTCCTAAAAAGTTTATGAATATATATTTTATTTGTTTCCCAAATATATCTTGTTCCATAATATATTTCCTCATCATCAATCCATTCAAAAGGAAAAGTAGCTCCTTCAAAAGAATCCAAACACATTTCAACAAACTCATTTTCTCTTTTTTTAGAACTGTTATATTTGTCTTCATATATTACAGTTAATTTATCAGAAAAATTACAACTATTCCATACTTTACAAGCATAATTAACACAGGAATCAACATACTCTTCCCTACATTGTAACTCTTCATTCTCTATATCTTCAACCTCATGATATGGACTTTCATATGGCAATATATCAAATGAAACACACTTTTTCAATTCAAAGCAATGTTGAACTGTCAACTTATTAAAATACAAGTTCATTAACTGATCTCCTTATTTACTTACTTAATGTTTCTTTAACTTTTTTTGAAATAATAAAAACAAGATAAGCAAACACACATAAAAAACTAATTGACCCAATAACAAATATGGAATCACCATATGCAATTAAATCCCTCAAATTAATAATTCCTATCACAAAAGCTAACCCCACATCTGATACATAAGCATGGTAAGGTCCAAAATCAATTAATATTTGTGCATTTCTATCAACATAGGAAAAATTAATTAGAACAGCTAGTATAAATATCATACAAACTATATAATATCCCTTTGGTAATTTATTTTGTAGCATTATATAACATTGGTGAATTAAACATACTTAGCAAATTGGATTTTATGGTGTTAACTTTTATATTTTACTCTTATAATAAATTAGTTTAATATTTATAAAAACAGTTCATTCATTTTCCTTTCAGAACATGCCTTTTCTAATTTTTTTGAAATTGCCAATAATGACTCTTCATTTACACTTCGAGCTTTATTTGGACAAATAGCTACACAACGCATGCATGAGATACATTTTTCTTTATCTACCAACATTGGATTATCTTTTGAAATAGCATCAACTGGACATTTTGTAGCGCATAGACCACATTTCTCGCATTCTTGTCTCACCTGTGGAACTAAAGGAATAACCTTATATTCTTTATATGGATTATTCCCTGGTACATACAAATCTTTAGTAACTTCTCCATGTTTCAAGACTTCTTTAATCTCACTAGAAAATCTTATTAATTCTTCTTTGTCTTGTAAATCTGGTCTTCCAGTTGCGAATTGATGCATAATGGAATGTTCTGTAACTGAAGCAATTGCTGCAATGCAGAAAAATCCTAATGTTGTTAATGTATCTTTCAATTCTAACAATACATCTTCATATGCTCTATTTCCGTATGTTGCTACTAAAATAATTTTTGAACCATTTCCATTTAGCTTCTTAATATTAGACATTGCTGCCATGGGTACACGCCCACCAAAAGATGGAACTGCTATAATACAAAGGTCTTTTTCACTAAATGTAAATTTTGAAAAATCTTCCATACTATTAGACAAATCTATTTCTGTTGTTTCAAAATCAAATTGTCCACTTATTAAATCTGCTACTTTTTTAGTTCCACCTGTTGGACTAAAATAAATTTTAAATAATTTCATATATGTTATATCTCCCCTCTAAATTTGAAATTTCAACTCCTGTTTGCCATGTTACCAAACTGAAATTTATTTTCTCATTATTTATAAATAATCTCCGCTACAAATTCCCATTTATCCCTTAATTATATCAGAAAAGCCACTGATTTTATATTAATGGCTATACTATTGATATAAAAGTATTGTTTTTAAGGTTAGGTGTTATTTAATTTGCTCAATTTAAAAATACACTTTCCAGTGATAACTCACTGAAAAGTGTATTTATTTATTAAATCGCTCTTGTATATTTTCTTAACCACTCAGTTTCTTCTTCATTTAAGAATGGTGAAACTTTATCAAATACTTCTTGGTGGTAATTATTCAATAGTTTCTTATCTTCAGCTGTCATTATATCTGGATTAATTGCGTCTAAATCCATTGGAATAAATGTTATTGCTTCAAAGTACATAAATTGTCCGTATGCATTTTTAGTACCTTTTTTGCAAAGTAACTCATTTTCTAAACGTATACCATGAGAACCTTCAATATAAATACCAGGTTCATTTGTTATAATCATACCTTCATGAAGTGGTTCTATTTCTCCACTACGATATTGCCAACGGAACCCTGTTGGACCCTCGTGAATATTTAAAAGATATCCCACACCGTGACCTGTACCATGGTTGAAGTTCAGATCTCTATCCCAGAATGGTTTTCTTGCAAGCATATCAAGTGTCATACCTGTGCATCCTTCTAAGAATTTAGCACTTCCAAGTTGCATATTACTGATTGCAACTAGTGTAAAGTTGTCTTTCATTTCTTGTGAAATTTCCCCAAGAGCAAAAGTTCTTGTTATATCAGTAGATCCTTCATAGAAACCTGCACCTGTATCTGATAAATACAAGCTTCCTTCTTTTAATTCAACATCTGTCTCTGGAGTTGATACATAATGAACTATTGCACCATGCTCTCCAAAAGAAGATATTGGTTCAAAACTTGGACGTATAAAGTTACCCATTTCACCACGAAGTTCGTCTAATTTTTCAGATGCACTAATTTCAGTAATTGTAGTTTTACCTACATTTTCTTTTAACCATTTCATAAATCTAACATGTGCAACACTATCTTTGATTTGTGCTTTTTTGATATTTTCAATCTCTACTGGATTTTTGATAGCTTTAAATAAAATCTCTGGATTTCTTTGTTCTACTTTTAATACATTTGATGGAATATTGTTATAAAGTGCATAGTTTACTTTTGATGGATCAAGAAGTACAACTTCATTTTCTCCAATTTTTCTTGCATCTTCATATATATCATTGTATGGATGAAGTACAACAGAGTCTTTAGCAAGATTTGACTTCATCTCATCATCTAATTTACTCTCATCAATGTATAACTCTACAGTATTTTTAGTAATTATTGCATATGCAAGAACTAGTGGGAAGAACTCAATGTCATTTCCTCTTATATTTAATGTCCAACATATATCATCTAAAGTTGTAAGAACATGAATAGATGCCCCTGCTTTATCCATTTCTTCTCTAATTCTTTTTAATTTATCTGATGTTGATTCACCTGTATATTTAATGTCCAATGCAAATGCTGGTTCTTTTGAAAGCTCTGGTCTATCATTCCAAATTTCACTTATAAGGTCTTCATTATAATTAACTTTTGCATGATTTGCTTTTGCTATTTTTTCATATTCTTGACCTTCACCTACTGATACTACACGCCCATCAAAACCTAATGTTTCTCCAGATTTTAATGTTTCTTTTAAATACTCCTCTATAGTTAAAACTCCTGGTTCACCCATTTTCATTAACTCAACTGTAGTACCTTCAAGTTGTTTAGCAGCTTGTATAAAATATCTTCCATCTACCCAAAGGCGACCTTCAGTCTTTGTTATAATTGCAGTACCAGCAGATCCTGAAAATCCAGTGATGAATTTTCTAGATTTAAAATACTCTCCAACATATTCACTTTGGTGGAAATCAGCAGTAGGTACTATGTAAGCATCAATGTTTTTTTCTTGCATAACTTTACGTAAGTTTTCAATTCTTTCTACTATATTCATCTCATATTCCCTCTTCTTTTTTGTATTTTTGTCTTCTACTAAACCATATAGTTTTTTCTTAAATGTAACTTTCAATTTGTATATCTTTGTGCATTAAAAGAATCAACTAATACCATATAGATTTATGGCAATTAAATTGTAGCACCAATTATTTATAAGTCAACCATAATATGACAAAATAATACCAGGTAAATATATTTGATATAAATAAAGTAGGGATATTGTATTAATAGATGTTTGTGGAGCAATGATAAAATCTTTAATTATTAGTCTAAGCTAAACTAGTTTTATATCTCATGCCAAAACTTTGTTAGGCTTGTACACTTTTAACAAAAAACTACTAAGTTATAAACTTAGTAGTTCCTTATCCTCGTTTTGAGGGTTTGAATGGTGGAGATGAATCGTACCGAACCCCTCTTTACCATTATCTTATCTCTTACTATAAGATAATATAATAGGTTCCAAATTTCAACAATTCTAAACCGTCAACTTACGTATAGTCCCTCTTTGTTTATCTCTCCAGTTTCCTTTATTCTTTAAAATAATTATCTTAGCTATTATACCAATATAATTAGATTTATTATCCACCATTATAGAAAAAGTAGAAGCATATCAATAGCTACTACTCTTCTAGTTCGTAATATGTTAAAATTGTGAATTAAAGTCTCACAAATAACTTTTAGTTTACTTAGTTTTTTCTATTTTATATTTTTGGTAAAGGATATCTTTTAAAACTAATACTGTATCTTGGTCATTAAAATTAAATTCATTTTTGAACTCATCATATAAATTTGATATTTTCTCACAATAAGCATTTACTTCTTGGATACCTTGATACGAAGCTAAAATTGAATATTTTTTACTCCAGGCACTAGTCCAATCAATTTCATCAACTATCATTTCTATACTCGTAATATCACCACTTGGATTACTCTTACTTATAAGATAATCATAACTTACATTATATAGTTGGCTTAATAGTTTTATTTTTTTTAACTCAGGAACTGTTTGGTTCGCTTCCCACTTACTTACAGTTTGTCTAGATACATCTAATTTATTGGCAACTTCTTCTTGAGATAAACCAGCTTTTTTGCGTAAATTCAATATTTTATCTCCTAATAGCATAATAATCACAACCTTTTCATTTATTCCAAGTTAACTTGTAGGTATAGTATACTTTAAAGATAAGTTATTTTCTACCAAGTAAAATTGAAATTTTGTCAACTAAATTTAACATTCAAAAAATTTATGTAAATACAAATGATTTTTACTTATCATAAGATTCTTAAAAAAAACATAAATAAATAATGTCATTCAAAGCTATATAATGTAAAATAAAATTATACAGATTTGAAATTAATGGGAGGTATTTATGTTAAATTATTTTAAAAAAATAAGCGTCTTATTCTTAGTAGCTTGTTTAATTTTAATTTCTGGTGGAAATGAAACTTTTGCACAAATTGTTGATTTAACATCATCAACTACATCTTCTAGTGATGATTTTATTATTGAAGATAATGTGCTAATTATGTATACGGGGGATGCTGAAAATGTGACAGTTCCAAATGGTGTAACAACTATTGGAGAAAATGCTTTAAGTAGCAAAAAAATGATAAGTGTAACCTTGCCAGATAGTCTAATAACCATTGAAGATGGTGCTTTTGAAAATTGTCACAATTTAAGAACTATTAATTATCCAAAAAATTTGACTTCCATAGGTGATTATGCTTTTTATGACTGCTATGCTCTTTCCACTGCAGATTTTCCAAGTACATTAGAAAGCATTGGGAAAGATGCTTTTAGAAGCAATGTGAATATAAAAAAATTAATATTACCAGACAGTGTGACTACTCTAGGTGAAGGTGCTTTTTCAAATACTTCTATTACAGAGATTACCCTATCTAAAAACTTAACAAGCTTAAGTTGGGGTGTTTTTGATAATGCAAATATAAGTAGCATAGAACTACCTGAAGGTTTAACTAAAATCGATGAATTTGCTTTTTCAAGTTGCGAGTTTTTAGAAAATATAAATCTAGAAAATGTAACTGAAATAGGAGAATCAGCTTTTCAAGGTTGTATAAGATTAGAAAGTGCAAAACTTAGTAAAAACTTAAAATCCATAGGAAATAGTGCCTTTAAAAATTGTAAAGTACTTAATAATATAGATCTTTACGACTCATTGGAATACCTTGGTGAAGCAGCTTTTGAAAACTGCTATAAACTAGATAGTATTTATATTCCTTCTAAAATAACACAAATAAAAGATAATACTTTCATAGCAACAGCTTTAGAAAAAGTTGAAAACAGTGAAAATATTAATAAAATTGGAGATTATGCCTTTGCATTAATACCAGAGCTAAAAAAGTTTACTTTTTCTAAAAACTTAACTTCTATTGGGGAAAATGCTTTTGAATCCTGTGGTCTAGAAGGTAATCTTAATTTACCTAATAAATTAAAAACTATAGGTTATAGTGCTTTTATTAGATGTGAAAATATTACATCTGTTGTAATTCCACCTAGTGTTGAAAAGGTCGGTTCTAGAGCCTTTATGGATTGTGAAAAACTTACAGATATGAGTATAAAAGCTAAATTAGAGTATATACCTACTGAAATGTTTCTTTCATGTTACGCTCTTAAAAATGTTTCTATTCCAGATTCTGTGAAATATATTTATCGTGATGCATTTTATTATTGCATAAGTTTAACTAATATTGATTTTCCTAAAAATTTATTAGAAATTGGACCAAATGCTTTTGGTGCTTGTTTTAATTTAACAAATATACAAATTCCTGAAAGTGTCACTAAAATTTATAAGCATGCTTTTTCAAGTTGCAATAAGCTTGGTGATGTATATTTGCCAAGTAATATTGAATATATTGGTGAAGATGCCTTTCCAAAAGCAAGATATGCAAAACTTTATGTTCATAAAGATAGCCTAACAGAAAAAACTTTATCTGATGCTAACTTTACATATAACTATCATACTATTAATATAAAAAATTTGAATTTTTCTAAAGTAGAAAATCAAACTTACACAGGTAAATATATTAAGCCAAGTGTATTAGTTTCTTCTACTCAAGGAAACTTAGTTAAAAATGTTGATTACACTGTTGAGTATTTAAACAATAAAAATGTGGGAACAGCCACAATAAGAATAAAAGGTATGGGAGCATATTCAGGATCTTATGATATTAATTTTAAAATAAATCCAAAGTCTACTACATCTTTTACTGTAAATTCAACAACTCCATCAACAATAAAATTAAATTGGAATAAAGTTTCAAGTGCTGATGGATATGCTATATATAGATACAATACTACAAGCAAAACATATGTGAGAATTGCAACTGTGGAAGGTAATAGCGTTTTAAATTATACGGATAGAAATCGTAAGTATGCTACAAAATATTCTTATAGAATTAAACCTATAAAAAGAGCAAATGGTACTACATATTATGGTAATTATACAAAAACAGTAGCAGTTACAAATCCGTTAAAACCTAGTATCAAATTAAAATCTTCACTGAAAAAAAAGGTTACTATTTCTTGGAATAAAATAAACAATGCATCAGGTTATAAAATATATAGATCGACTTCTAAAAAAGGTACTTATTCTTTAGTAAAAACCATAACTAGTGGAAGTACTACTTCATATACAAACAGTAATCTTTCATCTTCAAAAACTTATTATTATAAAATTAAAGCTTATCGAAGAGTTGATGATAAAAATTATTATAGCTTATATAGTGATGTGAAATATATTAAAGTTAAATAGAAACTCTAGTATAGCATTAAAAAGTGTAGATATAATTTCTGTCAAATAAATCTTTCAAGTGTCCAAGGGTGTAACATTTTTGATACACCCTTGGACACTTGTTCCATATTTAGTTATTTTTACTAATTTTTCAAGCAAAATAGCGCTACAGTATAAATCAACTTATAATTATTTATTAATATAATAATTGCAATTCCAACAACTATGAATAATAAAATAAGATC
>NZ_JANKBY010000102.1:0-11122 GCF_024621905.1 Terrisporobacter muris | reverse complement strand
AAATTTATACTCTTTTATGTATGAATTTTTGTATAGGTCATTAAAGGAGGAAAGATATAAAAAAACTAAATATGTATATATCACAGAAGACGGAGGTGATTTTTTGGATAAAAAGAAAAGAGTAAAAAACATAAATGAATATAAAAAGAGAAAAAAGAATAGATATAGAAAGAGAAAAATAAAAAGAGTAGTTAAGCCTATTTTGTTCGTATTTCCTATGGTATCAATAATCATCATAAATTTATGTGGTAATGTTATTGTATCAAACTATAAATATGAAATTAATACATTAAAAAAACAGTTGAGAAAAGAAGAAATAGCTTTAGATGGTTTAAAAATGGAACAACTAAAAAACTCAAGCATTACTAATATAGAAGAAAATGCAAAAGAAAAGTTAAATATGGATTACCCTAATGAAAGTCAAATGAGATATGTTGACTTAAACAGTTAGAAAGGGAGGTTATTAATGAAGATAAAAATAAATAGTAGGAAGAGATTAGTTATAGTAATGGTCTTGGCATGCTCCTTGTTTTTAGGATTGATATTTAGGATAGGATATTTACAACTTGTTAAAGGAGAATGGCTTAGTACGAAAGCATCAGAACAACAGACAAGAGAAATTCCAATAGAAGCTAAAAGAGGAACTATATACGATACAAATATGAAGGAGTTAGCAGTAAGTGTTACAAAATACACAGTATGGTGTAAACCAGTTGAAGTAAAAGATGCGAAAAAAACATCGGAAGAGCTGGCAAAAATATTAGATGAAAAATATGATGATATATACAAGAAGGTAAATAAGAAAAATATGGCTTTAGTTAAAGTAAAAAGATGGATTGATGATGATACTGCAGATAAAATTACAAAGGCGGGATTATCAGGAATATGGGTGGCAGAAGACAACCAAAGATATTATCCATATGGTAACTTTGCATCTTATGTACTTGGACATACATCTGCAGATTCAGCAGGTGTAGCAGGTATAGAATTAAAATATGACAGTGTATTGAAAGGCACTTCGGGGAAATTGATTGTAAGTACTGATGCAGCAGGAAAAGAAATACCACAAGGTTCTGAACAATATTATGAGCCAACAACAGGAAATGGGTTGGTATTAACTGTTGATGAAGTAATTCAACATTATTGTGAAAAGGCTGCACAAAAAGCTTATGAAGAAAATAATGCAAGTAAAGTTACTATAATTGCAATGGATCCTAAAACAGGTGATATAAAAGCAATGGTGAAAAAACCTGATTATGATCCGAATACTCCAACAAAAGCGATTTATCCTGCATATGAAGAACTATTAGAAGAGTGTAAAAGTGATAATGAAAAAATAAAAGCATATTCAACAATGTGGAGAAATACTGCAGTAAGTGATACATATGAACCAGGTTCAACATTTAAGCTTATAACTTCAGCATCAGGGCTGGAAGAAGGTGTTGTTAAGCAAGATGATAAATTTACTTGTAGTGGCAGTGTAATGGTTGAAGGACAAAAAATAAAATGTTGGAGATCTTATAGACCTCATGGAGCTGAAACATTTAAACAAGGTGTTCAAAACTCCTGTAACCCAGTATTTGTTGAAGTTGGAAGAAGACTTGGAGTTGCAAAAATGTATGATTACATAGAAGCTTTTGGATTAAATAAAAAAACAGGTATAGATTTACCTGGTGAAGCAGGCAGTATAATGTATAAAGAGAAGGATGTAGGACCTGTTGAATTAGCAACAATTTCCTTTGGCCAATCCATATCAGTAACTCCTATTCAACTTATTACAGCAGTATGTTCCATAGTGAATGATGGAAATAGAATGGAGCCAAGGTTAGTAAAGTCATATACAGATAACAAAGGAAATATAACTAAAGAAATAGATCCTGTACAGGTTAAGCAAGTTATATCAAAAGAAACATCCGCTCAAATGAGAGAAATAATGGAATCTGTTGTTACAGATGGTGGAGGTAAGATAGCATATTTACCAGGATATAGATTAGGTGGAAAAACAGGAACTGCACAAAAAGTTATAAATGGGTCTTATGCTCAAGGCCATTATGTTTGTTCCTTTATTGGGATGGCACCAGCTGATGATCCAGAGATTGTAGTACTTGCAATAGTAGATGAGCCTACAGGAGTTATGCAATTTGGTTCAACTACTGCAGGACCTATTATTAAAGAAGTAATGAGCAATACATTAAAATACTTGGGTGTAGAACCTGAGTATACAGAAGAAGAAAAATCTGAAAACATTAAAAATAAAGTAAGTGTGCCTGATGTCAGAGGTTTAACTATAGAAGATGCAACAAAAGTTTTAGAGGAGGCTAAATTGGAGGCTAATATTGATAATGATGTGGATATAAAAGAGGAAACAATAATAAAAGATATGTTTCCAAAACCTGGAGTTAGCGTAAACGAAGGTTCTCTAATATCCATTTATTTTGATAATTAATATTATAGAAACTTATAAATACCTTCAAAAAAAAGTTAATATGGTATATAATTATTAAGATAAATGTATAAAAGGCGATGTATATAATGCATTGCCTTTTATAAAGATAAGTATGAAATTAAAAATGAATAAGGAGGTTAAAATGGAATATTTAACTATAAAAGAGTTAATACTTGCTAGTGAAGGACAACTGGTTTCAAAGTGTAACGAAGAAATTTTAGTAAACGATATAGTAATAGACAGTAGAAAAGCAAGTAAAGACAATGTTTTTGTTGCTATAGTTGGAGAGAACTTAGATGGGCATGATTTCATTAATTTAGCTATAAATCAAGGCTGTAAAACTATTATAAAAAATAAAAATAACAACGTTGACATAGAGAATAAAGAAATTAATGTAATAGAAGTAAACAACACGGAAATAGCTCTTGGTGATATTGCTAGATTTTACAAAAACAAATTTGAAATACCGTTTATAGCTGTTACGGGTAGTGTAGGAAAAACAACTACTAGAGATATGGTACACTCTACAATTAGTGCAAAATATAATTCACTAAAAAATGTAGGAAACTTAAACAACCAATTTGGAGTACCTTTAACTTTATTTAACTTAAATAAAGGACACGAATGTGCAGTAATAGAAATGGGAATGAGTGGGTTTAATGAAATTGAATATTTAGTAAACATAGTACATCCACAAATAGGTATAATTTCTAATGTTGGATATTCTCATGTAGAGCATCTTGGAAGTAGAGATGGAATATTTAAAGCTAAAATGGAAATAACAACAAACTTTGATGAAAGTTCGTTATTAATAGTAAACGGAGATGATGATTGTTTAAAAACTTTAAAAAATAAAGATTTAGTTTACAAATTAAAAACTTTCGGATTTGAAAAAAACAATGATATATATTGTGAATCTTTTGAAATGGATGAAGATAGTATAAATTTCAGAGCAGTTATTGATGGAAAAAAAGAAGAATTTTTCATACCAACAGTTGGAAAACACAATATATACAATGCTATGGCAGCCATATTAGTAGGAATTAATCTTAATATGACAATAGAGGAAATAAAAGACGGTTTAAAAAATTTCCAATGTACAAAAAATAGATTAGACATTATAAAAAATAATAATTTAACTATAATTGACTCAGTTTATAATGCTAGTATAGATTCTATGACTGCGGCACTAAACATTCTTGGCAGATATGAAAGTAGAAGAGTAGCAATACTTGGAGATATGTTTGAAATGGGTGAATTTGCAGAATTTGGCCATAGACAAGTAGGAAAAGCAGCGTTAGAAAATGTAGATATACTAATAGCAATAGGAAAGGATGCAGAGTTTATAGTAAAAGAATTAAAAGAAAGTAATATGAACCCTGACAATCTTTATCATTTTGAGACAAAAGAAGAAGCAATTGAAAAACTAGATGAGATTATAAAAGCAAATGACACTATTTTAGTCAAGGCATCGAGAGGAATGCATCTAGAAAAAATTGTTGAACATCTTAATAAATAGACAAAATAATTAGCGAACTAGGGAGAGGAGTTTTATATTATGTTAGGAATAACACAGCTTACGTATACAGCGATAATCGCATTTTTAATAGTAGTTATACTAGGACCAATATTTATACCAATGTTAGCAAAATTCAAATTTGGTCAAACGGTTAGGGATGATGGGCCCCAAACTCATTTACAAAAAAATGGAACACCGACTATGGGTGGAGTAATAATGATAATAGCTATTCTTATTACTGGACTTACGAGAGCAAAAATAGACAAAGACTTATTAGTAGGATTAATATGTATAACAGGATTTGGATTTGTAGGATTTTTAGATGATTTCATCAAAATAAAAATGAAGAGATCTTTAGGACTTAAAGCATACCAAAAAATTATACTTCAATTTGCACTTGCACTATTTGTAGCTTACTATCAATACAGTGCGTCACCAAGTGCAACACAAATAATGGTTCCATTTACTGATTATGTAATTAATTTAGGACCTTTATATGTACCAATAATGATGTTTATAATAATAGGAACAGTAAATGCTGTAAACTTAACTGATGGATTAGATGGTTTAGCATCAGGAGTAACACTAGTAGTATCGGCATTCTTTATGATATTAGCAACTACTGTAGGTAATAGTGATGTTGCTATACTTGCAGCAGCTACTGGTGGAGCTTGTTTAGGTTTCTTAGGATTTAACTCATATCCAGCTAAGGTATTTATGGGAGATACAGGTTCTATGGCTTTAGGTGGGGCAGTAGTATCTTTTGCAGTTTTAACAAACTCAGTACTTTTAATACCAATAGTAGGTGGGATTTATTTTGCAGAAGCTATATCAGTAATAATACAAGTGTTATCATTTAAATTAACTGGAAAAAGAGTATTTAAAATGGCACCAATCCACCATCATTTTGAACAATGTGGATGGCCAGAAACAAGAGTTGTATTCATATTTTGGATAACTACAGTAGTATTAGCATGGATAGGAATAATAGCAGTATTCTAATCATTAGGGGGGAAAAAAATGAACCTAAAAAATAAAAATATTTTACTTGTTGGGCTGGCAAAAACAGGTGTTTCAACAATTAAATTATTAAATAAATTAGAAGCAAATATAATAGTTAATGATATAAAAGATGAAGAAAAATTAAAAGATATATTATTGGAATTAAAAGATATAAAAAATGCAGAGTATATCCTTGGATATCATCCAGAGAATGTGGATCACATAGACTTGGCTGTAGTATCTCCAGGAGTACCTTTAGACCTACCATTTATACTAAAATTAAAAGAAAGTAATATAGAAATAATAGGAGAAGTAGAACTTGCTTATAGACTTTCTAAAAATCCTATATTTGTAGGAATAACTGGAACAAATGGAAAAACTACGACAACATCTTTAGTAGGCGAAATATTCAAATCAGATAATAAAGACACATATATAGTTGGAAATATTGGAAATCCTGTTATAGATACAGTAGAAAGTACAAATGAAGATTCTTATTTAATAACAGAGTTAAGCTCTTTCCAATTGGAAAGTATTGTTGATTTCAAACCTAAAGTTGCATCAATATTGAACTTTTCACCAGATCACTTAAATAGACATCATACTATGGAAAATTATATATCTGCAAAAGCTAATATATTTAAAAATCAAGATAAAAATGATTTTGCCATATTAAATTATGATGATGAAGAAGTTAGAAAATTATCTTCTAGGTGTAATGGTCAAATAATATTCTTCTCAAGAAAAGAAAAACTTGATAAAGGTGTATATTTAGATGAAAATAACAATATAGTTATTGATATAGATGAAAAAATTGTTTTATTAAACAAAAAAGAGCTTAGTTTACCAGGGAATCATAACTTAGAAAACTGTATGGCAGCTATTGCCATGGCATATGTATCTAATATTAATTTAGAAACATTAAAACATGTATTAAAGACATTCAAGGCAGTAGAGCATAGGTTAGAATATGTAAAGACTTTAAATGATATTATGTTTGTAAATGATTCAAAGGGAACTAATCCAGATTCAACAATTAAGGCAATAACTTCTTATGAAAATCCAGTTATATTAATAGCTGGTGGATATAATAAAGAAAGTGATTTTAATGAGCTTTTAGAAATAGGAAAAGAAAATATTAAAGCTTTAATTTTAATGGGAGAAACAGCTGGCATAATAGAACAATGTGCAAAAGAAAAAGATTATCAAACTATAATTAGAGTTAATAATATGAAAGAAGCAGTAGAGGCTTCTTACAACTTAGCCGAAAGTGGAGATGTAGTTCTTTTATCTCCTGCTTGTGCAAGTTGGGATATGTATAAAAGTTTTGAAGTGAGAGGATGCGACTTCAAAGATAATGTAAACAACTTAAAATAACTCCTTCAAAGCAATTTATTGCGAAATGGAGGGTAGTCTATCAGATGCCTAGTAAAATTTTAAAAAAGCAAGTTGACAGGGGAATGAAGACTGATTTTGATCCAGTAGTATTTTATACTACAATGATTTTAGTATTTTTTGGGATCATCATGGTGTTTAGTGCAAGTTATATTCAATCTTCATTTAAACACAATGATCCCTATTATTTTTTAAAAAGAGATTTAATATTTGCGACACTGGGATTTATAGGAATGATGGTTTTGTCCAATATAGATTACAAGGTTTGGAGAAAGTATGCGACTCTAGTATCTATAATAGCAATAATATTTTTACTTTTAGTTTTAACACCTCTTGGAATTGAAGCTAATGGTGCAAAAAGATGGCTAGGTGTTGGATTTGCAACTTTTCAACCATCAGATATAGCAAAATTCGCATGTGTTATATTTACAGCAAAACTAATAGAAAAACGATACGATAAAATAAAATCTTTGACAAAAGGTGTTTTACCACTTTTACTTATGCCTATGCTAATATTTGTATTAATAATGTTTGAACCTAATATGTCTACGGCTGGAACTGTAATACTTGTAACATTTGTTATGTTATTTGTAGCAGGAATGAATATGAAATTTGTTGGAGCAATGGGATTATCAGGAGTGGCGTTATTTGGTATTTTAGTAATGATAGAGCCTTATAGACTAAAGCGTATTACCTCATTTTTAGATCCCTTCCAAGATCCACTGGGAGCAGGATACCAGGTTATACAAAGTTTGTATGCGTTAGGATCAGGAGGATTATTTGGCTTAGGTTTAGGAAAGAGTAAACAAAAGTATTTTTACATACCAGAACCACAAAATGATTTTATCTTTGCTATAATAGGTGAAGAATTAGGCTTAATAGGATGTATACTAGTAATTATGTTATTTATATTATTAGTTTATAGATGTGTCCGAATAGCACTAAAATGTGAAGACATATTTGCTTGCATGTTAGTAATAGGTATAGGAGCTTTAATTGGTATTCAAGCAGCATTAAATATTGCTGTTGCCACATCAACTATGCCAAATACTGGGGTAGCCCTGCCGTTTATAAGCTATGGAGGAACATCACTGACCATGCTTATGGGCGAAATAGGAATAGTGTTAAACGTCTCAAAACATGTCAAGATTAATTAACAGGAGATGATGCAATGAAGGTATTACTATCAGGCGGAGGAACGGGAGGACACGTTTATCCAGCTATAGCAATCGCTAACAAAATAAAAGAAGAAAATCCTGATTGTGAGATATTATTTGTAGGAACAGAAAAAGGTATAGAGTCAGAAATAGTTCCAAAATACGGATATGAATTGAAAACTGTTACAGTGCAAGGATTTAGAAGAAAAATAGATTTTGAAAATGTTAAAAGAGTTTTTAAACTGTGTAAAGGTTTAGAGCAATCTAGAAAAATTGTTAAAAAGTTTAAACCAGACATAGTTATAGGAACAGGTGGTTATGTAAGTGGACCAGTTTTATTTAATTCATCTTTAAACAAGACTGTAACAATAGTTCATGAGCAGAACTCATTCCCTGGAGTTACTAATAAAATACTATCAAAAATGGTTACAAGAGTTCTTACAAGTTTTGAAGATTCTCATGTAAGGTTTCCTGAGGAAAGTAGAGACAAATTAGTACTTACAGGAAATCCAGTAAGAAAAGAAATTTTACAAGCAAGAAAATCTACTTCAAGAAAAAAACTAGGAATAAGTGAAGATAAGAAAATGGTACTTTGCTACGGTGGTAGTGGAGGATCAGAAGAAATTAATGAAGCAATGTTACTTGTAATAAAAAATATGGTTAAAGAAGATATTGCATTTATATTTGCCACTGGTAAGTTATACTATGATGAATTTATGGAAGCTTTAGGTGAAGTATCTTTAAAACCTTATCAAAGAGTAATGCCTTATTTAGATAATATGGCCGATGGGCTAGCAGCGAGTGATATAGTAATAGGAAGTGCAGGAGCTATATCTTTAGCAGAAATAACAGCACTTGGAAAGCCATCAATAATAATACCAAAAGCTTACACTGCTGAAAATCATCAAGAATACAATGCTAAGAGTATAGAATCTCAAGGTGCTGGCATAGCTATATTAGAAAAGGATTTAACTCCTGAAAGATTAAATGAAGTAGTATTTAAATTGCTAGGAGATAGAGAACTACTAATAGATATGGCTAATGCTAGTAAAAATATTGGTAAGCCTCAAGCAATAGACTTAATATACGATGAAATTATGAAAGCTTACAATGAAAAACAAGGCAGTAATGTAACAAAAAAAGAAAAGCAAGAATTAAAAGATATACCTGAAGAAATAAACTCTAATGAGGAAACTAAGGAAATAAAAACAATAGGAATAAAGAAAAAGTAACACATACCCCCCCTAACTCATAATATTTAATAATAAGGGATTTAATATTATGATTAGGGGGGTTCATTTTGTCTAAATATCTAATAACTGGTGGAAACAAAATACACGGAACCTTAAGTCTAAAAGGGGCGAAAAACTCCATTTTACCATTAATGGCTGCATCCTTATTGAATGAAAATATTAATATTATTCATAACGTTCCATTGATAGCTGACGTTTATACGATGATAGATATCTTAGAGAGTATAGGATGTAAAATTGATTTTAATGATCATGTCTTAGTAATCGATAGCTCTAATTTAACATCAAATGAAATAGATGAAGGATACGTTAAGAAAATGAGATCTTCTATTATTGTACTAGGAGCTATGATTAGTAGATTAGAACATGTTAAAATATATGAGCCAGGGGGTTGTGCAATAGGTAAAAGACCTATAGACTTACATCTAAACTCCTTGAGACAGCTGGGGGTAAAAATAGAAGAAGGATGTATTATAGACTGTGAAAGAAAAGAAATTATAGGAAATGATATAATTCTTGATAGTCCAAGTGTAGGTGCTACGGAGAATATTATTTTAGCAGCAGTAAAAGCAAAAGGGATAACAAGAATATATAATGCGGCTAAGGAACCAGAAATAGAGGATTTACAGGATTATGTGAATAAAATGGGAGCAAAAGTTAATGGTGCAGGAAGCGATTTTATAGAAATACAAGGTGTAGATAAATTAGATAAAGTAGAACATACTGTTATTCCTGATAGGATTGCAATAGGAACTTATATGGTTGCAAGTGCAATTACGGGAGGGTATTTGGAAGTAGATAAAATAGTAAGGTCCCATATGGAACCTATAAATAATACTTTAATAAAAGCAGGATGTGATATTGAATATACTAAAGAAGGTCTTATATTAACTTCTCCACAGAGAATTAAAGCAATAAACTTTTTGAAAACTGATACTCATCCTAATTATCCAACAGATATGCAAGCTCAGATGATGGCTCTTATGACTTTGAGTGAAGGAAATAATATTTTTTATGAGACAATTTTTGAAAATCGTTTTATGCATTGTAGTGAACTTAATAAAATGGGAGCAAACACAGAGATTATAAGTAGCCATTTATGTAGAGTAAACGGAGTAAATAAGTTATGTGGAGCTAAAACTAAATCACCAGATTTAAGAGGCGGGGCAGCTTTGATTATAGCATCCCTTGCAGCTGAGGGAGAAAGTGAAATTAGTAATATATATCATGTGGAAAGAGGATATGAAAATATAGAAGGGGTATTAAATAATTTAGGAGCAGATATAAAGAAAGTATAAAGGGTCTTTTAGGCCTTTTATATTTTTTGTCATAATTTGCTTACTAAAAAGAAAAACTTTGGTAGGATTTTCAAGTATGAAAGAAGTATTTTATATATAATAAAGTTAAGGAGGGGTGTGTTTGAAAAAAATAAAAAAAATAAATACTAATAAACTTATGGGAATCTTATTTTTTTCTTTATTGCTAACCTTTGGAACATGTTTCTTCTTAAAAAGTGATTTCTTTTTTTTAAAGCAGGTTGTAATAAGCAATAATAAATACTTATCAAACGAAGATGTTAACAATCTTTTAAGTTTAGATAAAAATAAGAATATTTTTTTCTATAATTTACAAGATTTAGAAGATAAAGTTAAAGAAAGCAACTATGTTGAAGATTGCGAAATAAAAAGGAAGATACCAAATAAACTGATGGTAAATGTAAAGGAAAAGAATATTATTGGCCCCTTGTATAATGGTAAGTCTTATTGTTATATAGACAATAAAGGAAAATTTGTGGATGAATTGAAAGAGATAAAAAATGATGATTTAGTTATATTTATCAATTATACATTAAAGAAGAAAACTTTAAAATTTAAGGATGAAGAAGATAAAAATGAGCTATTGACACTATATAATAAATTAGATGAAGAAAATATATTAATACAAATTAAAACAATTGATTTTAGAAAAAAAACTGGAATTAGTATGAGGGGAAAAACTGGACTTACTATATGCCTTAATAAAGATAAGAACATAGAAAAAAATATAGAAAAGCTTAGTAAAGTTCTAATAGATTTACAAAATAGAAAAGAATTTTATGGAAAAATAGACTTTACTTATAACAACTATGTATTATATAGTCCTTATTCAAATTAAAAAATATTTAAAAAATAGAAAAAAGCATAAATAATATAAAAAATTACTTGAATATTACTATCTTTTCACAGTAAAATTTAAAGTAGGCAAATAGTGTAAATTACTATCACAAAATATTTCCTTAAACTTAAAAGATAAATATTTGAACTTTTTCATAAAATTAGGAAATATCTATTTTCAAATCATTACTATTAAG
>NZ_JANKBY010000101.1:0-11152 GCF_024621905.1 Terrisporobacter muris | reverse complement strand
CTTCGTCTTTGTTTAATTGAATTATTATTTCATTAAAAACTGCAAAATAGTTTCTACTGCCTATATTTGATTTTATATAATCAATATCCATTTTAGATAATTTATTGTTTAATTTAAGAACTTCAATTTGTCTTTTTATTTCAACTCCAAATGTTTCACTTAACTTTTTTATTTTTTTCTCATTTCTTTTATCTAAAATATCTTGACCTAACATGTATACTACACAACATAATATGATATATATAAAGAAACTAAGAATAGTATATATTCTAATTACTTCTTGCATTTAACTCACCCTTAATAATGTCATATGATTTTTTCAACCTTTGGTGGTACTCTGGTATAATCCATGACTTTAATCTAAATTTAGAACTTTCTAATTTTGTTTTTATAGATTCATTTTCTTTTATTGTAGCACCTACATTGATTTTATTAATAATCATAGGTCTTGCCCCATAATACTTATATATATCATCCATTATTTGTTTTGTAGATGGATCCATAAAGTTTAATAATGCCCATGGTACTCTAATTTCTACATAGTCATCTCCTATATAAAAATCAGAAGCTGAATTATAGTCTTTATTTGATGGATTTGAGTTTCCATGTAATAGCTTACCAGTTTCAAGTTTTATACTATCCACTACTTTATCTAAGTCTTCTACATACATTCTAGGTCTACTTTCAATATAAATTGGTGAGAATTCATCCATATCTGGCTTAACAGAAATCAAATCAGGTCTTATTTGATTTTCTTTTTTATTTTCATTAAAACTAAAGTAATTATAATACTCATGTATAAGTACTTTAGCATTTTTCCTATCTTTTATCTCAATAATAAAATCAACTGGATTTTCAAAATTTAAGTTTAATTGAGAGCTTTTTGTTGAACCAGAGTTTGGAGTTATATCTAAGTCTATATATATATCTTGTTTATCTAAATTTATAGTATTTTTTGACTTTAGCATAAAATATAAATACTTTTCATCACTTTTCATAGACAAGCTCATATTATCGTTTTTATTAATAACATCTTTGTCTTTCCATTCACTTATATTATTATCTGGATATGATTCACTTTTTTCTTTACCTGGATCAAAAGCAACTAGACCAAAGTTTTGGCTATAATCTTGTGCATCACTCCAAAGGGGAGCTCTATCAAGTATTTTTGATTCTTTAGTATTCCATGATGTTCTATACCAACTATCTTGTAACTCAAATATAAAGCTTCCAGCTAGTTTTGCATTGTTTATTGCATCATATGCATTAACTAAAGCTTTACCTTGTTCTTCTTCATTTATATATCCTTTATTAGTGTCTATATTAAAGTCACCACTATTTCTCGAAGATGGAACTCCATATTCACCAATTATTATAGGCATTTTATGCATCTTTTTTAATTTATTAAGGTATCCTTCTAAATTATTTTGATATTCCTTAATATTTGTATATGACGGATATAAACTATATGAAGCAAATATACCTGTTTTTAATTTACGCTTTGCCTTTATATTATTTGGGTTTAAATAGTCACTAATAGAATCTTCTTCATTTTGATTAGATTTATTTAGTTTTTCATAGTTTTTTGACGACCCTATAAATCCAATAAGTCTTTGATCTTTATATTGTTTATACTCATATTTAACTAAATAATCAGCAGTTTTTGCCATATAACTTTCAAATGACGATGCATCTTTATTTGTATAAAAATACGTTCCATTATAGCTTTTTTTGTTATTTATTAATTCAGTATATATTAAATCACGACTAGCAAATTCAACCCCTAGTGTATAACCAAGTAAATAATTTGAAATATCTGCTTTGTAATATTGATTTTCTATAGCTTTACTTGAAGTAAGTTCATTTCCATGAATCGAGTCAACAACTAGTTCTATGTTATTTTTAAACTTTTCTTCTAACTCTTCACTTTGAATATCTTCACCATTTTTCAAATCAATTTCATCAAAATATATACCTTGTATAATATATATTGGTTCTTCTCTATCTTTGTTGAACTTTTCTAACGCAATGTAAAAATCAGATTCCATTATATCTGGTAGCTTTATACAATTAGCTCCCATATTATCTATTATTGTTAGCCAATTTAAATATTCTTTCTCTGTTACTTTTTTTTCATTTGGAAAATTACCAGGCTTATTAGAATCTAAGTTAACTCCAACAATATCAAGCTTTTGCCATTTCTTATCTATAGCTATATTAATTTCCTCTTTATTTGTCTTAACAAAATAAGTATCATTTTGGGCTGTTATTTTATTTGCAATAATATCACCTAAAAATCCTAATGCCAAAATAAATACTAGGGTAGCAGCCACTAAAAACTTTTTCATTTTATCTTCCCCCTATTTAGCCCATTTTTTCAAACTATCAATATTTGAGTCCATCCACTTACCTCTATTTACTATGAAGTTTTTCATTAAACTTATTTCTTCTTCATATGAAGTGGCCATTTTATCCGTATTCTTTAATAAGTGTTTGTGTTCCTCTAAATATTTTATATATATATCTAAATCAGCAGAATAATTATCTGTTATATCTCCGCTCTCTTCAAATACCTTCGCTTGATTACTAATCTCAATTGGCCATCTATCAAAGTTACGCTTTGATGAAGTACCTAGTAATTTCACAGTTTCATCAATAAAGTTAGTTAAATACTCATCACTTAAATATGTTTTTCTAAGTTCCTTATATCTTTCAACTACTTTATTGGCAAAATTGATATCCATCATTAATCTATCAAACCAAGGTTTATGAATCATAGTAAACTCTGTATAATCATATACTTGTCCATCTTTATTTAAAGAATTTCCTAACGATTCATTAAAGTCCCATACAGGACCTGCTTTCATCTTTTCTTCATAGTCTTTATATACATAGGTACTTAACATACCTGCATCTGTATTTTTGAAAAATTCATTTATAATATAGTAGTCTACAAAAGTATCTACATCTATATATTTACTATATCCTTCAGTAGGATGATTAAATTTATCAGAATAAAGTACTCTTTCAACTTTACTAACTTCATCTACAATATAATTATATTTTTCTGGTGTTAAGTCTTTTTTAGGATAAGCTACGTTTAAACCATAAAAATATTCATGTGTTTCTTTTCCATAACTATTAATAGGAATGTCATCTTTCTTTTGTCTGTCTTTTGCTAATATAAAGCTAGTTTCACTTATATTGTCTATAGTTTTAGTAATATCAACCCTTTTATCATCTCTTTTAATTTTTTCAACTAAAGTATACACACCTCTATAATTATTTTCACTCAGTTCTTTATTACCATCCTCTACCATAATAACTTCACAAAACTTTACTCGTGGTGCATATTCCATAATTTTACTTGCTGTATTTAAAGCTATATAATTTCTCATAAGGGATTTATCTAAAAATGGACCATTTAATACCCATTCAGATTCTTTTGGCATACCAAGTAAACTAACATCTTTATCTTCACCTTTACCATTAATAAGTTCAAGGCTAAATTGCTTTTTAGGATATTTAGTAGAACTATTTCCTCTTATTTTAATATTTACTTTACTTGTAACTTTTGGCTTATCATCTAATGTATTTACGACATCTTTATTATCGTATACTTGTAAATTCCCTGATATTTCTTGATTTCTAGATACTTGCTGTCCTAATGTATCTATTAATAATACGGGTAAATTAAAACTAGTATCATTTAAATTATTTTCATATATTTGAAAAGCTTGTATCTTTTGATTTTTCTTATCTTCTTTTTTAACCTTATATTCTAAATCATTTAAATAAGTGGCTGTGACTACAGCTAATACAATAAATCCTATAGCCATTACTACTTTTAATATATCTTTTTTCATAGTTTTCACCTATCCTATTGTTTCTCCATTTTGAGCTACAATATTAACAGCATTTACACCTTCTATACTGTATAAGTCTGACACTATGTTTTTATCTTCATTATTTTTTATTTTTATTTGATATATAATTTCCATATTAGTCCCAACTGAGTTTTTAGCTCTTAATTGACTTCCCTTAAATGAGTTGAATACACATCTCATTATATCTTCTTCCTTATCTCTATTTCCTCTTATTATTAAAATATATCTATCTTCTTTTCCAAATCCACTGAAACTAAACATAGATAATACCCCTAGTAAGAATAATGATCCAATTGCTGCTACCATATAATTTCCTGTACCTACACTTAGACCTACACCTATACTCCAAAATATATAAGCTGTGTCTCTTGGATCTTTAATTGCTGTTCTAAAACGAACTATAGACAATGCACCGACCATCCCTAAAGATAGTGCTATATCACTACCTATAACAATCATAACCATAGTTGTTACAAGTGTTAACATAACTAATGAAACATTGAATTTTCTATTATACATAACTCCGCTAAATGTTATTTTATAAGTTAAAAATATAACCATAGATAACATTAAAGCTACTATCATTACTTCTAATGCTCCAAACACTGTTACTCCTCCACTTGGGTTAGCTAAATATTTATATAATGTCTCTTTCATTTGTTACTCCTTTATAATATGTAGTTTTCATAAAATCTTCTTCCGCTACAATACTTACTTAGTGAACGATTAGTTGTGTCTAAATCTGTTAATGCTTGTGAAATCCAGCAAAATAACTCACCATCAAATTTAACTTCAAGTAATGCGTTATAATATTCAAATATAGGCGTCATCATTATATCTTCACTAAACATATCAAATTCAAATTCATTTGATCTTATATCACTATCTAATGTAACTCGAATATTATTTTCGTTATGAATATATGCACGCCTATTATAATCCACAAGTACAACCGGTTGATATTGTCCAATAGTCATAATGTTGTATGCAGATTGGCAAGTTTGATTATCGTATTTTAGTAGTACACTATATTCTTTATTAATAAGTTTTATTGCATCTTCTTTACTTATTGTTGCTGTTTCTTTAATTTGGTTAATATTAATCTTTCTCTTTATCTCAAGTTTAACTTTTTCTGTTTTGGTGTCATAGATTCTAAGCCGAATTTTTTTACGCACTTCTTCTCCACCAGTTTTAGCATAGTAATCATCATTATTAATACTATCAAAATATAAGCTTCTAATAGTGTATCCATATTCCTTATTATTAGGGTCTGGACTAAGTACAGACTTAAACATTTCATTTACTTTATAATAGTCCATTTCTCCAATTGGATACTTTAATTCTCTTCTTGTTACTATCATTTCACACCTCCTCTAAGGTAACATTATACATTATCTTGTCATTTTTTGTCTTATGATTTTTAAAATATATATGTTTTAAATAAGAAAATTCAATATGCATAAATTTTATATATAAATCTTCAAGAAACAAAAAATAATAAAGATTATTATTTAGTTTACTGACATATATTTACATAATTGCTCAAAGGTACCATTTATTACTTTTTATATTCATTGCTATTGCTTTATTTCACAAGATATTAGCTAATTTAAATGAAATATAAAATCCTATAAAAAAATACCAATAATGAGTTTGATTAAACTCATTATTGGTATTGTAATTGTTATTTATTTTATAAACTCTTTTACACTATTAAAATCATGTAGTGTGAATTCTAATTTATCGTATTCATATGTATTATATATATCTATCCAGTCTTGTTTTAATCTATCAACTCCAACATAATAATATGTTGTACTTGTATCTACACCATAATCTGCATCTATCTTTTTAGTTTCAGCAGCTGTAGAAATTTTCTTATTATACTTCTTTGCAAGTTCTATTTCTTCCTTTATAAATTTCACAGGTGCTTTTATATTATAATTCATTACAATAGTTTTATCAGAGTTTTCTATTATTATCTCCGAGTTAACTTGTTCTAACCAAAACGGTATAACCATTATCATTTCGACACCTACAGTTTTTGCATGTTCATATGCTTTCTTTATTGTATTTGCATATTCTTCTTGTGACCAATTTCCATCCCCTAAAACCCAGGGTTCAACATCAAATACTATACCTTTTACTTTGCTTTCACTTCCTACAGTATCATTATAATTTTTAACTCTATCTATTTTTTTTATAAATTCTTCTGGTTTATTGTACCAAGAAGCATCTCCTGTTAAGTCATATACACTTACTTTTTTATTAACTTTTAAATCTGTAACAAATTCCTTAGTTTCTGACAAACTTAATCTAAGTATATTTGCTTGATATATTTCATTTAGTTGTAATTTATCTATCCAATAATAAGTATCTTCCCTCATAGATTTAGCACATTGAGTATTTTCCCATGAGAATATCCCTTTATTTGCAAAATACTCAATTGATGGCTCATTTGTTTCTTCATTTTTATTATATAAGAATTGAATTACTTTATTAGGATTTGATTCTGTTATTGTTATACTTTGAGTTTTATCTCCATCTAGAGTATATCCATCTATATCCTTTGCTGTATAACTATAAGTTTTTAATTCAAGGTTTTCTAAATAATCTGCAGATAATATTTCTTCTTTAGTTAATGAGTCTAAATATTTAACTGTTATAGTTCCTGTTTTTATAGATTCTTCAACTTTTATTTTTTCTAGATCTGATAATTTAACATATCCTATATTTTCTTTATAGTTTATTTTAGCCCACCCATTAGATATATTATAAACGTTTACAATATCTCCTCTTCTAAGTGTTCCTAATTTATAACTTTTAGTAGATGGTGATTTTCTAACTGTTGTTTTACTTACTATTACCTTATACTCATTAGCTAATCCTTCCAAATTGATAGTTTGATTTAAAATATATTTATTAGATTCAGCATTAACCTCATTTTCTAATCCAGTATTAAATCCTCCCCAAATAAGTGTTCCTATTAATATTGATGATATAATTTTTTTTGTACTTTTCATGAAAGTCTCCTTATCTTAATATACATTTTCATTCATAATACTACATATCTTTTCCATAATTCATATCTTTTCCATAATTCAATATTTTGTTTCTATTTATTACCTTTTTATATTATTTCTATATTTAAGTACATCTATTTTTTAATCCCATTGACTAATACTTTATTAATAAAATAACTCGCTGTACTAGTTAAATTTTTCAATAATAAAACTCAAACAAATAGAAATCCCATAACTCCATTAATCTGGGAATTATGGGACTTTAATTTTATCATCATTTTTCTTATTCTTCTAATATATTTTTAATCTTTTTAAAATAAATAATCAACAACAATATAGTAGACAACGGTACTGCCAAAAACACAGACAGCTGAGGTGATATATTAAAAATATCATATCTCAAGAAAATTATAGGAAGAATTATAACTAACGGTATGGATAAAACTATCTGTCTCATTAGCTCCAGCTTCGTTGCATCATCTTCTTTTCCAGAGACTTGCATAAATGTAATTACTGCGTACAACAGTCCTAAGAAAGGAAATCCTACCACCACAACTTTCATTATTGGGATAGCTAATTGTAGCAAATCAACATCATTGGTGAAAATTTTCAAAACTTCTGGTGCAAATATAAAGACCATCAGTGTGACAGTAATAGAATAAATCAAACTATACTGCAGAACTTTGTTTTTAACTTTTCTTTCCTTAGATTTATTCTGGCTACTGTGAAAATAAGCCACAATAGACTGAACACCTTGGGTCAAACCAATAAGTGGCAACAGAATTACCATATTCATGTTACTACATATGGACCAGGCACCTACATAGGAAACACTTCCATATAATATAAGTACCTTATTTATAATTAAAGCACTGACACTGTTTAATGATTGCATAAGAAATTGAACAAATCCTATTTTCACTATGGAAATTAAAATTTCTTTACTTTCCTCAAAATCCACATGACTGCTTTTAAACCATAGTTTCTTTTTAATTAGAAAAATTGTGGAAAATCCAAAGTAAAATACTTCGCTGACCAGTGTAGACAGTGCTATACCTTTCATTCCCATATTTAAAACAAAGGTAAAAATAACGTTAAATATTATATTTATGATTGTGGCGGAAATTCCCACCACAATTTCTATTTTGGGATATCCAAATGCCCTTATAATATTCAGTAACATATAACCCACAGAGCTAAACACATTGAATATTACAGCTATATTCAAATATTCCTTGGCCAAATCAAAGACTTCACCTTCTGCTCCAAGAAGATGTAGCAGACTATTTTCAAATGAAAATATAAGCAAAGATATAATAATACTACATATAGAACATGCATAAAATCCCACTTTAAAAGTGTGATTGATTTTTTCTTCATTATCTTCTCCCAGCCTTTTGGATATAACTATACTTGTAGATACTCCAAAAATAAGCTGAGCTGCAATTAGTAGTAGTAACACTGGACTTATTATTCCCATGGCTGTCAGTGCCTTCTCACTAATCCCCCTCAAGTGACCTGCAAAGGCCGTATCCACCATAGAGGTCAGTGATTCCAAGACTAGGGAGCATATAGTTGGAAATGAAAACAATACTATTAGTTGTGATATAGATTTTGTTTCAAATATGCTTTTTCTATTCATTTATCCTCCTCAGGTGATTTCTAAAAATAGTCTGAAAAATAAGGTGTTTGTTGTTCTATAGCATCTTCCAACATATCCACTGTGTCATTACTACAAGAAATTCTTCCTATCTTATATAAATAATCAGGACGTTTATATCCAAGTAACATAGTTGTCATAGTTTGAATATCAATTCTATCTTCTGTTTTTTCAGAAGTTCTACTTATTTTTCCTTTTCCATCTTTATCAATAGTAAGTTTAAAATAACCTTGATTCCATGTAAGAATAGGATCATCCATCTTAAAAGTCCACTCCCTAACCACATTATCAGGTTTAAAAGGGTATTGTTCAATAAAATCTTCTAAATCAACGATTCTAGCCATAAAATAAGGCGAAATACTTTCCTTTATATCTGCATCTTCAAATAAAAATGCCAAAGGTTCATCTGTATATGTGTCCCCCACAACTTTGTTTATCATGGAAAAATGGGCACTTATAAAATTCCATAAGCCCGTTCTTGCCTCTTCATTAATAAATATCATATCTTTAATATGGAAGACTTCTTCCTTAATCCAGTAAAGAACATATCCATCTGGCTCATTTTTGTCATTGTAATATATGGCAGCCATCAAATCATCACTATCCCAAAGCCAGTATTCATTCCAAGCCAAATCGTCTCTTATAAGTGCCCCATGAGTTTGATAAGCAAAACGCTCATAAGCTCTTTTCACTTCCTCACCTTCCACATCAACACGTTCAACTTCTCCTGAAACTTGCTTATTTTTTGGCAATTGATAATCTTTGATTTCATATGTAATCTTATCTGATACTATCTCCCACCCTTTTCTACGATAATAAGGTATAGAATAAGGATACAAATAAGATATACTTTGTTTGTTCTCCTTCATATTTTTCAATGATTGATAAAGTAACTTATGCATTAAGCCTTGGTTTGCATATTCTGGATAAGTCCCCACTCCAGTAAGTCCACCCATATCATAAGTTTTATTAAAAATGCGTACCTTCATAGGATAAACTGCAACTTGAGATATTAATTTATCCCCATCAAACCATCCCTTAACATAAGCTTGTTCCAATGTAGGTGATTTTGCCCTAATCATTTCTTTTTCTTCCCAGCCACTTTCTTGTAAGTCCTTGTCTGTAACTTGAAAAACATATCTTAATAACTGATTATATTGTTCTAAATGCTCGATCCCCACATTTTTCATTTTCAATTCTCTTCTTCTACTCATGTAAATTTTCCTTTCTTTATATTTATGTTTATAATATTTTATATCATAATTGTAATAAATTCATCTATAATGCTTATATTAATATTATTTTATGTTTAACTATACAAATAATTCAATATTACACAATTACACCGAGAATTAATATTTTGCACATAAATACAACTCAGGCTAAATTGATTTGCTTAATAATAAGTATCTTATAAAATAAGGGATATATGCGCCCATATATCCCTCTAATTTATATTAATCTAATATTTGTATAGATATGTTTCTAACTCCCCAACTATTGCACTGTGAATCTGAGTTCATAAATATATCTATTTTATTTCCCTTTATTCCTCCACCACAGTCTTCTGCAATAAATGTTTTTCCAAATCTAGGTATATAAACCCTAGTTCCGTAAGGTATAACATTTGGATCTACAGCGATTGTTCCCCATTTAGGTTTTGTTCCTGTTGCAGTTATACCGTCTCCACTATAAGCTGTAGCTGATACTACCATACTTTTATTTGATGAAGATGAAACTTCTGAATCTGATAATTTATTTTGTGATGATTCTTTTGAATAAGAACTTTTTGAAGTTCTATTTCCTGTTATTAAAGCCACATCAGTATCTATATGGGAGCTATGTACCCATCCTATTTTTCCATCTGAATTTTGAAGTTTATACCATCCGTCTAGTGATGATATTACTTTTACCTTTTCTCCTTCAGATAAAACTTTTATAACCTCATAATTAGTTGATGCTCCTTTTCTCATATTAGCGTTGTCTTTTAAAGTTCCATTAGCATCACTATCTGACCATGCAAATTTATCATCTGATACTTTTATATATTTTCTATATGACCAACCTACTTCACCATCTGAAGTTTTAACTTTATACCAGTCACCTTTCTTTGATAAAACTTTTACTTTGGCTCCTTTTTCATGAACACTAATTATTTTATCTTCAATTGATGGTCCTTTTCTGAAATTCAAATATTCTGTTACTGTTCCTTTAATAGCACTTGCTTCTTCTTTTTCTTTTTGAGAAGCATCTATATACTCACCATATGACCAACCTGTTTCATTGTCTGAAGTTTTAACTTTGTACCAGCCATTTGACTCTGATACTATTTTTATATTTTCTCCTTTATCAAGCACCTCTTTAACATTATGTTCAGTCGATGCACCTTCTCTAAGGTTTAAATCTTCCTTTACTGTTGCCGCTTGAGATTCGACAGAAACACAAGCCCCTAGTGCCATTGTCATTGACGCAAACGCTGTTGTTTTTAAAATATTTTTTAACATATATTCTCCTCCAATATTGTTTTATAGAATAATCTTTCTAAATAAAATATTGTGCCTTTAATCTGTTAACTTTTAAAT
>NZ_JANKBY010000100.1:0-11211 GCF_024621905.1 Terrisporobacter muris | reverse complement strand
TACACAAGCTTTCATACATTCTATAATTGAACTTCTAAATCCTTTTTCTTCTAAAACTCTTACTGCCTCTATAGTAGTTCCACCTGGAGAACAAACCATATCTTTTAATTCACCTGGATGTTTTCCATAGTAGTTATGGGGTCTAAATCAGACTATCCTAAATTAGAAGAAGGTATAAACTTTTTAAAAAAATACGACGTGGAAGTAATTGTTCGTGTTTTATCAGCTCATAGAACACCGAGGGAGTTAGAGGAATTTATACAAAAGATAGATAATGAAGTTGATGTAATAATAGCAGCGGCAGGAAAAGCTGCACATCTACCAGGAGTAATTGCAGCAAATACATTAATTCCAGTAGTAGGATTACCAATAAAATCTTCTACAATGGATGGGCTAGATTCACTTTTATCAATGGTACAAATGCCAAGTGGAATACCAGTAGCAACTGTTACAATCGATTCTGGATTAAATGCAGTACTAATGGCAATGCAAATAATGAGTATAAAATATCCTAAGTTAAAAAAGGATTTAAAAGCATATAGAAAAGAAATGGCAGATAAAGTTTTAAATGATGATGAAAATTTAAGGGGGTAATTAACATGTTATTATACGAAGGAAAAGCAAAAAAAATATTTAGTACAGAGAATGAGAATGAGTTTGTAGTTTACTACAAAGATGATGCTACAGCATTCAATGGAGAGAAAAGGGCAGAAATAGCTTCAAAGGGAATATTAAATAATAAAATTTCAACTATTATGTTTGAAGAATTAGCAAAAGAAGGAATTGAGTCGCATTTCATAAAAAGCCTATCAGATAGAGAGATGCTTGTTAAAAAGGTTGAAATACTACCATTAGAAGTAATAGTAAGAAATATTACAGCAGGTTCTTTCTGCAAGAGATATGGAGTAGAAGAAGGTATAGTACTAGACACACCTATATTCGAAATGTCATACAAAAACGATGAATTCGGAGACCCACTATTAAATGATGACCATGCAGTTGCATTAAAATTAGCAACTAGAGAAGAAATAGATTTTTTAAGAAGTCAAACTTTAAAAATAAATGAAATAATGAAGAAGTTCTTCTTAAAAATGGATTTAAAATTAGTTGATTTTAAACTTGAGTTTGGAAAAGATGTAAATGGAAAAGTAATATTAGCAGATGAAATCTCACCTGATACTTGTAGACTTTGGGATGTAAACACTAATGAAAAATTAGATAAAGATAGATTTAGAAGAGATCTTGGTGATTTAGTTCAAGGTTATGAAGAAGTTTTAGCAAGGTTAAATAAATAATTTAGGAGGATTTCATATGTGCGGAGTTGTAGGTATCTACTCTAAAGACAAAGATATATCAAAGCAGTTATATTACTCATTATATTCTATACAACACAGGGGGCAAGAAAGTTGTGGTATGGCAATATCAAATGGAGAAGAAATAAATTATTACAAAGATATGGGCCTTGTAGGTGATGTTTTTACACCTAAAAAATTGGAAAAATTACAAGGAAATATGGGAATTGCTCATGTTAGATATTCTACAGCAGGAGGAAGTAATTTTGCAAACTGCCAACCATTAGTAGGAAGTGTAAGAAAAAGAAGAATTGCATTAGCTCATAATGGAAACTTAGTAAATGCTCAAACATTAAAAGATATGCTTGAAGAAGATGGGTACATGTTTACAAGTAATACTGATACAGAAGTTATTCTTTATATACTTGCTAGATACTATAAGGGGAATATAGTAGAAAGTTTAAAACTTACAATGGATTATATAAAAGGAGCATACTCACTTGTAATTATGAGTGATGATGAATTAATTGGAGTAAGAGATTCATTTGGATTTAGACCTTTAATATTAGGAAAAAAAGATGACCAATATATTTTAGCATCAGAAAACTGTGCTATAGATATCCTGGGTGGAGAAGTAATTAGAGATGTAGAACCAGGGGAAATAGTAGTAATTAAGGATGGAGAATTGAAATCGTATAATTTCAGTAAAAATTATAAGCCAATGAAGAAAAGTTGCATATTTGAACACATTTACTTTGCTAGAAATGATGCAACTATAGATGATGTAAATGCCTATGAATTTAGAGTTAAGTCAGGAGAAATATTAGCTCAGAATGATGAAATAAATGCTGATATGGTAGTTCCAGTACCTGATTCAGGATGGCCAGGTGCAATAGGATATTCAAATGCTAGTAATATTCAAGTGGCAGAAGCACTTGTAAAAAATAGATATGTGGGAAGAACATTTATAAAACCTACTCAAGAAGAAAGAGAGTTGGGTGTTAAGATAAAACTTAATCCTTTATCTAGAATGATAAAAGGTAAATCAATAGTTTTAGTGGATGACTCTATAGTTAGAGGTACAACATCTAGACTATTAGTAAAATCACTTAGAGAAGCTGGGGCAAAAGAAATACATTTAAGAATAACATCACCTCCGGTTAAATATTCTTGTTATTACGGAATAGATACACCAAATAGATCTAAACTAATAGCATCAAACATGAGCGTGGAAGAAATGAGAGGGTTCATAGGATGTGACTCTTTAAAATTTTTAGATATAGAAGGAATGCTAGAAGCAGTTGAAGAGCCATTTAATTTCTGTAAGGCTTGTTTTGATGGAGATTATCCAGTTAAGAAAATAGACAAGGGGGAAATAACATCATGCTAACTTATGAACAATCAGGTGTAAATATAGATGAAGGAAATAGAGCTGTAAGCTTAATAAAAAATAAAATAAAAGGAACTTATGATAAAAACGTAATAGGTGACTTAGGAAACTTCAGTGGATTATATAGTTTAAAAGACTTTTTAACTATGAAAGAGCCAGTTTTACTTGCAGCAACAGACGGTGTTGGAACAAAACTTAAATTAGCTCAAATGATGGATAAACATGATACAGTAGGTATCGATTTAGTTGCTATGAGTGTTAACGATTTAATATGCCAAGGGGCTAAGCCATTATTATTTTTAGATTATATAGCAATAGGAAAGTTAGTTCCTGAGCATATAGATGAAATAGTTAAAGGTGTTGCTGATGGATGTAAGATGTCTGGATGTGCATTAATAGGTGGAGAGACAGCTGAAATGCCAGGAATGTACACAGAAGATGAGTATGACTTAGCAGGGTTTGCTGTTGGTATAGCAGATAAAGACAAAATAGTATCTGGAAAAGATGTTAAAGAGGGAGATGTATTAATAGGAATATCATCAAGTGGAGTACATAGTAACGGATTCTCTTTTGTAAGAAAAATTTTCTTAGATACTTTAAAATGGGACTTAAATGATTATAAAGATGAGTTAGGAATGACTTTAGGAGAAGCGCTTTTAACTCCAACAAAAATATATGTTAAGTTAGTTTTAGATTTATTACAAAAGCAAAACATAAAAGCTATAGCTCACATCACTGGTGGTGGAGTAATAGAAAATATAACTAGAGTTATACCAGAAGGGCTTGGATTAAACATAAAAACTGATGCTTGGGAAAAGCCACCTATATTTAAAATGATAGAAGAACTTGATATGGTTGATAAGAAAGAACTTCATAAATCTTTCAACATGGGTGTAGGTATAGTTTTAGTAGTAAATAAAGATGAAGCACAAAGTGTTGTTGATTATATCAATAATAATAATTTACAAAATGAAGTTGAAATTGATGAAAAATACTCTACATTAATGAAAGATAAAGCTTATATAATAGGTGAAGTAGTAGATGATCACGAAGGTGTAGAACTATGGTAAAAATAGGCGTTTTAATTTCTGGTGGAGGAACTAATTTACAAGCTATTATAGATGGATGTAAAAATAAATCTATAAATGGTGAAGTGAAGGTGGTTATTTCAAATAAAGCAGAAGCTTATGGACTTGAAAGGGCTAAAAAAAATAATATAAAAGCAATTTGTGAAAAAGAAGAAGATAGAATAATTGAAATTTTAAAAGAAAATGAAGTTGAACTAGTAATTCTGGCTGGCTATTTAAAAATAGTCAGTCCTAAATTAGTAGATGCATATAGAAATAAAATAATAAATATTCATCCATCATTAATACCTGCGTTCTGTGGTAAAGGGTATTATGGAGAGAAAGTACATCAAGGAGTAATTGATTATGGGGCAAAAGTAACTGGAGCTACAGTTCACTTTGTTGATGAAGGAGCAGACACAGGTCCGATAATTATGCAAAAAACGGTGGAAGTAAAACGAGACGATGATGCAAAAAAATTAGCAGCAAGAGTACTTGAAGTTGAACATGAAATACTTACAAAAAGTATAAGTATGTTTTGTGAAAATAAGATAACTGTTCAAGGTAGGAGGGTTTATATAAATGATTAAGAGAGCATTAGTAAGTGTAACTGATAAAACTGGAGTAGTTGAGTTTTGTACAGAATTAAATAAATTAGGATATGAAGTAATATCTACAGGTAATACTTTTAAAATATTAAAAGAAAATGGTGTAAAAGCTATACAAATAGATGAAGTCACTAAATTCCCTGAAATATTAGATGGAAGAGTAAAAACTTTAAACCCATATATACATGGTGGGATTTTATATAAAAGAGATGACGAAAATCATGTGGCAACTGTAAAGGAACATGAAATTAATCCAATAGACTTAGTTGTTGTAAATTTATATGACTTTGAAGGAACTTTAAAAGCAGGAAAATCTCATGAAGAAATTATTGAAAATATAGATATAGGTGGACCATCTATGATACGCTCTGCTGCTAAAAACTATAAAGATGTGGCAGTTATAGTAGATGTAGATGATTACTCTATGATAATAGAAAAATTACAAAATGATTCTTTAACTTTAGAAGATAGAAAAAATTTAGCTTACAAAGCATTCTCTACAACAGGTAGATATGATGCTCTTATATCAAGTTACTTTGCAGGAGAAGTTGGAGATGAATATCCAGAAATATTAAACTTAACTTTCCAAAAAGAACAGACATTAAGATATGGGGAAAATCCACATCAAGCAGGTGTTTTATATAGCCAATCTAATGCTAAAAACCCAATATTAAACTTTGAACAATTAAACGGAAAAGAATTATCTTTCAATAATATAAATGATTTACATGGTTGTTTAGAATTAATGAGAGAATTTAAAGATAGTGAAGAAGTAGTTTCAGTAGCAATTAAACATACTAACCCATGTGGCGTAGGTATTGGAAAAGATGCTTACGAAGCTTATACAAAATGTTATGAAGCAGATAAAGTTTCTATATTTGGTGGGATTTTAGGAATAACATCAACTATAGATGTTGAAACTGCAAAAAAATTAAATGAAATATTCTTAGAAATAGTTGTAGCTTATGACTTTACAAAAGAAGCTTTAGAAGTATTAAGAACTAAGAAAAATTTAAGAGTATTAAAGTTGGCTAAGATAGAAGACAGTTTACAACCTTACGATATGAAATACTTAGATGGAAAATTATTAATCCAAGATAAAAATACTACTTTAGCAGAAAAATATGAAACAGTTACAACTGTTGAACCAACTAAGGAACAATTAGCTGACATGGAATTTGGAATGAAAGTAGTTAAAAATATGAAATCAAATGCGATAGCTATAGTAAAAGACGGAGAAACTTTAGCTCTAGGGTGTGGTCAAACATCAAGAATATGGGCATTAAAAAATGCAATCGAAAACAACCAAGATAAAAACTTTGAAGGTGCAGTACTGGCTTCAGATGCTTTCTTCCCATTTGAAGATTGTGTAACTCTTGCTCATAAAGTTGGCATAAAAGCAGTAGTTCAGCCTGGTGGATCTATAAATGACAAAAAATCTATAGATGCATGTAATGAATTTGGAATGACAATGGTGTGTACTGGAATAAGACACTTTAAACACTAGGAGGTATAGATAATGAATATTTTAGTTGTTGGTGGTGGCGGAAGAGAACACGCTATTTGTTGGAAATTGAGTAATGAAGCTGACGTTGAAAAAATATACTGTGCACCAGGTAATGCTGGGATTTCTAATGTGGCAGAATGTGTAAGTATTGGAGATAGTGATATAGAAGCTTTATTACAATTTGCTAAAGAAAATGAAATAGATTTAACTATAGTAGGACCAGAAGTACCTCTAGTTGCAGGAATTGTAGATGAGTTTGAAAAAGAGAACTTAAAAGTATTTGGACCAAATAAAAAATGTGCTCAGTTAGAAGGAAGTAAGGCTTTCTCTAAAGATTTTATGATAAGACATAATCTTCCTACTGCAAAATATAAGGAATATACAGATTTATATAAAGCAATAGCTGAAATAGATGAGTTTGGATATCCAGTAGTTATAAAAGCAGATGGATTAGCAGCTGGTAAAGGTGTTGTTATTCCGGAAAATAGAGAAGACGCAATAGAAACTTTAAAGGAAATGATGGCTGATCATAAGTTTGGTCATGCTGGAGATAAAATAGTAATAGAAGAATTTTTAACTGGTGTGGAAACTTCGATTCTTGCCTTTGTAGACAATAATACTATAGTTCCTATGGTAAGTGCAAAAGACCACAAGAAAGTGTTTGAAGGAGAAACTGGATTAAATACTGGAGGAATGGGAACATTCTCTCCAAGTGAAATATATACAGATGAACTAGCTAAAGAAATCCAAGAAAAAATCTTAGATAAAACTTTAGAAGGATTTAAAAAAGATAATTTAGAGTACAAGGGAATTATATTCGTTGGTCTTATGATAACTGAAGAAGGACCTAAAGTTTTAGAATACAATGTAAGATTTGGGGACCCAGAAACTCAGTCAGTATTATTTAGACTAAATACTGATTTAAGCAAAATAATGACAGCAATCATAGATAACAATCTTAAAAATATAGAAATAAATTACTCAAAAGAAGAAGCAATATGTGTAATGCTTACTTCAGGAGGATATCCTGAAGCTTATGAAAAAGGGAAAGTAATAACAGGGCTTGAAAATTTAGATTCAGATATAGTTGTTTTCCACAGCGGAACTAAGTTTAACGGAGAAGACATAGTTACAAATGGTGGAAGAGTAATAGGGATAACTGCAAAGGGAAGTTCCGTTAAAGAAGCATCTGATAAAGTTTATGATAATATTAAAAAAATAAACTTTGAAGGAATGCATTATAGAAAAGATATATGGAAATAAATTTTCGAAATTTGGAGGAATATTTTAATGAATACTATAGCTTTACAAAGTACTGTAAGAAGAGTTTTAGTTGAGAAAAGACAAGGGTTTGACTTAGAAGCTCAAAGCTTAAAAAGAGATTTAGTAGAAAGTTTACACATAGATACAATAGAAAATATAAGAGTTTTAAATAGATATGATGTGGAAGATTTAAGTGAAGAAGTTTTTGAAAACGCAGCAAAAACTATATTCTCAGAAACTAACTTAGACATAGTTTCTTATGGGAAAGTAGAAGATATAAATGAAAATGATAGAGTATTTGCTATAGAGTACTTACCAGGTCAATACGATCAAAGAGGTGACTGGGCAGCTCAATGTATACAAATAGTTAATGATGGGAAAAGACCTAACATAAGTACAGCTAAAGTATATATATTAAGTGGAAATATAAGTGATGCAGATTTCGAAAGAATAAAAGCATACTGCATAAACCCAGTTGATAGTAGAGAAGCTGAATTATCAATACCAAACACTTTAGCAATGGAAGTTGAAGTACCAACAGCTGTGGAAATTTTAGATGGTTTTGTGGATTATTCAACAGAAGAATTAGAAGAATTTTTAAATGAGCAAGGATTGGCTATGACTTTAGCTGATTTACAACATATTCAAAACTACTTTAAAAACGAAGAAAGAAGAAATCCTACTATAACAGAAATAAAGGTTCTTGATACTTATTGGTCAGATCACTGTAGACACACTACTTTCATGACTAAGATAGAAGATGTTAAAATAGAAGATGGTAAATATAATGACATAATAAAAGAAGCTTATGATATGTATTTACAATCAAGAAGCAAAGTTTATGTTGATAGAGACAAAGATATTTGTTTAATGGATATAGCGACTATAGCTATGAAACAATTAAGAAAAGAAGGCAAGTTAGAAGATTTAGATGAAAGTGAAGAAATAAATGCTTGTTCTATAAATGTTGATGTTAATGTTGATGGAAAAATTGAAAAATACTTGGTAATGTTCAAAAATGAAACTCATAACCATCCAACTGAAATAGAGCCATTTGGTGGAGCTGCTACTTGTTTAGGTGGGGCTATAAGAGATCCACTTTCAGGAAGAAGTTACGTATATCAAGCAATGCGTGTTACAGGTAGTGCAGACCCTAGAACATCTTTAGAAGATACATTACCAGGTAAGTTAATGCAAAAGAAAATAACTACAGAAGCGGCTAATGGATACTGTTCTTATGGTAACCAAATAGGTTTAACTACTGGTCAAGTTGCTGAAGTTTATGATGAAGACTTCGTAGCAAAAAGAATGGAAGTTGGAGCAGTAATAGCTGCAGCACCAAAAGAAAACGTAGTAAGAGTTAGACCAGAGGCTGGAGATATAATCGTTCTTCTTGGTGGAAAAACAGGAAGAGATGGTTGTGGAGGAGCTACTGGTTCATCAAAAGAACATAGTGAAGAATCAATAAAAACTTGTTCAGCAGAAGTTCAAAAAGGTGATGCTCCTAATGAAAGAAAAATCCAAAGATTCTTTAGAAATAAAGAAGTTGCACAAATGATAAAAAGATGTAACGACTTTGGAGCAGGTGGAGTAAGTGTTGCCATAGGAGAAATAGCTGACAGTTTAGATATAAACTTAGATTTAGTTCCTAAAAAATACGATGGCTTAGATGGAACAGAACTTGCTATATCTGAATCACAAGAAAGAATGGCAGTGGCTATAGATCCAGCAAACAAAGAAAAGTTCATAGCATTAGCTGGTGAAGAAAACTTAGAAGCAACTCATGTTGCAACAGTAACTGATACTGGATACTTAAGAATGACTTGGAAAGATCAAACAATAGTTAATTTAAAAAGAGAATTCTTAGATACAAATGGAATAAAACAAACAACTGATATTTATGTTAATAAAGTAAATGAAGAAGAAACATTCTTTACAAAAGATAATGTTTCATGTGAATCAAACTCTATGAAACAAAAATTTGAAAAAGCTTTAGCAGATTTAAATATATGCTCACAAAAAGGTTTGGTTGAAAAGTTTGATAATACAATAGGTGGAAACACTGTATTAATGCCTTTTGGTGGTAAATATCAAGCAACTCCTTCTCAAGGCATGGTTGCTAAGATACCAGTACTTGGCGGAGAAACAACTACTTCGACTATAATGACATTTGGATATAATCCTAAAATAGGAAAATGGAGTCCATTCCACGGTGCATTATATGCAGTAGTAGAGTCGATTTGTAAATTAGTTGCAATAGGTGGTAACTATCAAACAACTAGACTTACTCTACAGGAGTATTTCGAAAAACTAGGAAAAGATGCTACTAGATGGGGTAAACCATTTGCTGCATTACTTGGAGCATATTATGTTCAAAATAAACTAGAAATACCTGCAATAGGTGGAAAAGACAGTATGTCAGGTACTTTTAAAAATATAGATGTACCTCCAACATTAGTTTCATTTGCAGTTGATACAGTAGATGCTGATTATGTAGTATCTCCTGAATTTAAGAAAGCTAATTCAACAGTTGTTGAAATAATAACTAACAAATTAGAAAATGATGTATTAGACTTTGATGAGTTAAAAAGAAATTTAGATAAAGTAAGAACTTTAATTCAAGATAAAAAAGTTTTAGCATCTTATGCTTTAGGTTATGGTGGATTAGGTGAAGCTATAGCTAAAATGTCATTTGGTAATAGAATAGGTTTCAAAGTAGATGAAGAAGTATGCTCTGAAAGTTTATTTAATGCTGCTTATGGAAACATGTTAATAGAAGTAAATGAAGAAGATTTAGCTTTATTAGATGGATATAACTACAAAGTAGTAGGAAAAACTTTAGAAGGACCAAGTATATTAGTTAAAGATGAAAGAATATCTTTAAATGAATTATATAAAACTTTCGAAAGTACTTTAGAACCAATATTTCCAACAAAAGCTAAAGAAATAAAAGATAAAATAGAAACTATAAGTTTTGTAACAACTGGTGAAAGAGTAAAATCTGCTTCTTCAATAGCTACTCCAAAAGTTTTTATACCAGCATTCCCTGGTACAAACTGTGAGTACGATTCAGCAAGAGCTTTCGAAAGAGCAGGAGCTAAAGCTAGTGTAAAAGTATTTAAGAACTTAACTTACAAAGATATAGAAGAGTCTATAGAAACTATAGTAAATGAAATAAAAACTTCTCAAATAATAATGTTGCCAGGAGGATTCAGTGCTGGTGATGAGCCAGATGGATCAGGTAAATTTATAGCAACTGTATTTAGAAATCCTAAAATAGCAGAAGCTTTAAAGGAATTTTTAACTAAGCAAGATGGCTTAATGTTAGGTGTTTGTAATGGATTCCAAGCATTAATCAAGTTAGGACTTGTACCTTATGGAGAAATAAGAGAAACTTCAGTAGATGCTCCTACATTAACTTACAATAACATAGGTCGTCACCAAGCTAAAGTTGTAAGAACTAGAATATCTTCTAATAAATCACCTTGGCTAGCAGGAACAGAAGTAGGAGATATACACAACGTAGCAGTATCTCATGGAGAAGGTAAATTCGTTGCTAATGAAGAAGTATTCAAGCAATTACTTGAAAATGGTCAAATAGCAACTCAATATGTTGACTTAAATGGAGAAGCAACTTACGATATAGAATACAATCCAAATGGTTCATACTTTGCAGTTGAAGGTATAACTAGTGCTGATGGTAGGGTATTTGGTAAGATGGGACACTCTGAGAGAATTGGTGAGCATGTAATGAAAAATATAATAGGTGAAAAGGATCAAAAAATATTTGAATCTGGAGTAAACTATTTTAAATAGGATATAAAAATAGGGAGTTAGCTATTTAGTTAACTTCCTATTTTGTTTTAGATACTGTCTGGTCTGTATTGTACGACTTAAAACGTAAGCAAATTTGGAGAGTAGAAGGAAATCCAGGGCGTAAGAAATTTAAGGCAGATAGCCGATTTAAAATCAAGTAGAAGTCAGAATGAAATTATGTTTATTTAAATAAATATTGAAAACAAGCTAATTCTATTGAATGTCGCATTAGCTTGTTTGGTATATTATATAAAAAGGAATATTATTT